>NZ_JBXMTI010000157.1:0-2686 GCF_057083605.1 Candidatus Villigracilis sp.
TGAACATGGTGCGGGACATGCCCACGGAGAGCGTGCCGATCCGCGCGGAGAGCCACCAGACCAGCCCGATCTCAGCGATCATCAAGCCGAAGAACAGGAAGGGGACTTGCAGTAACTGTGCCAGCAGGTAAAACAGTGGCGTGTAGACCAGTGCCACCGAAACAAACCCCGTGATGAACAGCCCCAGGCACATCCACAAATAGACATGCCGCATCACGGTCATGAAGGTTTCACTGAAAGCAGTTAATTCCTGGATGGCAGGCTCGTTATTATTGTAAGAATAGGTCATTTCAGCCTCCTTGGCTGTGGTTGGATAAGCGCTTGACACGCTTGGTTTCGTCCATGTTGGCCGCCTTGCTTTAGTTATTCTACCCCCGATTGACTTGCTGGTGTGGGGCGTTTGCTGGATGCGCGTGCAACCAGATCTTCAGGCGTAGATGTGATTGGAATCACGTTATCCAGTGCGATTTGTCCAGCGACAGCGCGGGGAATTGCAGTTGCAAACCTCCGCCGTCTTTTCATCATAATAATCGGCAGTGATCTCTTCGTTCGCATGGATATCACGTAAGGCCACATATTGAGTGGCATTGGGGCTTCGGGAGAGGTCAACGGCATTGGCGTCGCAGGAGTGGTTGATATAGTAGTGAAATAATTTTGGGGTGAGTATAAATAGATTGTCAGTTAATGCTTCCTCGTTATATAGCTCGCCGGCCAGTTGAAGGCTGCCAGATTTTCGATCATCTCGCGTGACCACCAAACCGCCGGTCACGATCATCAATAGCTCGCCCGCGCGAATATCGCCAGATGCGAACGTGCCAATATTATGGATGGGGGATTTTCGCAACACCAGTCGTCGGTCAAACCACATGGTGATGGGTTCGGTTGGGTAGTTCATCAATGTCCTCCGGTAAATTAGCAACTGAGTATTTAGCTGATTTGTTTGGCGGCTCGCGTTAGGCGGCTTCTAGCTAGTTAGGGTTCAAGTCTTATTAGAAGACATCTTACGCTTCTGTTTGCGCTTTTTTAATACTGCTGCCTCTTTTGCGATTTCATCTTTGGACATTTGCTCAAGATTTTCTAGCATCAGTTTTCTAAACCCATCTGGATTCTTTTGACAATGATAATAGTAATGATCTTTCAATCGTTCTTCCTCTTCCTTCGCTTTTTGTCGCTTCGATTTGGGCAACTTTCCCCTAAGGTCAAGTCCCGTTTTGATTGCCATATAAAGACTGTAAATCAAGGCAACTAATGAAAGCAGATTGCTATAGTATTCCAGAATGGCAATTAGCGCGGGAACTACTACAAGCCAAAGAAAAAGCAGAAACGAGCCTCTTTTAATTGCATTGATTTTCTTCTGCCTTTTGGCGTCAAGCTCTGCGTAAGTCTCATAGTCTAAACCTGCATATATATTATCTAGATATTCCTTGTTTAGAGCGACATTGGGAATTTCATCGTCCTTCAATAACTGCCAATAAAGACGAACTTTAAGATCATGATCGTAAAATCCTATTAAGTGGTTACAATCTTTTATTGCCTTTAGGCTATAGAGGGATCCAGTATTATCAAATGTAGATACCATCAAAGGCATGGGAAAGCGATTAAGCCAATATTTTATTTCTCTTTCCATGGCATTGACAATCTCGGTATCTGGAATTTTTTCAGAGGTCATTACAAGGTGAAGACTCGCAAATTTGAAATCACTCACAGGTGGGTGATATTCAATAAAATACCAGTCTCGCCCTTCCTTTATAGGAATGTACTTCTTGCCTGTGTTCATGTTTTCCTCTTAATCGTCTTTGTACCCAACGGGGTCCTCAGTTAGCAATGGAATCCACTTTCTCAACCCACTGCGACGTTCCTTTGCTTTGATCACCCATCAGCCACTGCCAATCAAGGTGCATGTGCATAAGACCATCAGAATTGCGGCTGAAACTGGCGAGCGCACGGCCAGCCTTCAATTCGCCTGTCACCGTAATGCAATGGTAGAGCATTTCCATTGTAGATACATCGATCCATCGACCCACAACGTTGCCTGTCTTGATAGTACCGCCATGATAATTGCCGAGGATCTCGGATTCATCATCAGAAACGAATGTCATCGTCGTGGTTGTGTTTATCGTACCATGGCTTGAATTGGCAAGCGCTTGAAAAATCATTCCGGTAAGTTTCATTCAACCTCCACCATGGGACATCAACGATATAAGTCATGCGCTTAACCGTTTGCGTACCTGTGCGAGACATATGCCTTTGCTGGGAGCGCATCCATGTGCCTGCGCGTAGGCACATGTGCGATTTCGCCAAAAGAGTTTGATCATCTTCCATAAACCGACACGCAATTTCGACTGTTGCCTGTAAGGGGTTCCCGGTTCCAGCCGCCCCAGTGTTCCTTCAATTTCAATCCCGCGATGCGCGCCATCAAGTCCAGTTCGGAGGGCCACGCGTAGCGGGTGACGATCGGGCTCAGTTGAATACCGGTACTTGATAAAACTACGTGCGTCTCTTCGAGAAGTTGCTTCACTGGGTCGTAACGAGCCACATCCAGGCGCACGTTGCCGACCTCGAGCCCTTCCAGATCCACGTATTGGTTATTGCGCAGACGATACCACTCGGATGGCACTTCTCCTTCCACCACGAAATAGCCGTCATCTGTCAGATGCGCCGCAACGTTCTCGAAACAACGGACCTG
>NZ_JBXMTI010000158.1:0-21702 GCF_057083605.1 Candidatus Villigracilis sp.
TGGTTTTTGGTGTTCCGCACAACACTTTGGCAACATTTTGGCAATTTTTTAGTCTGTTGTGGGAGATTTTTAAGAACATTTTTCGAACTAGGGGTTTTTCGACAGTCTCGTTGGGCGCACAGAAGCCACCTTGAGGAGAATATGAGATGTCATCAATCGAAGAGAACAAGGCCATCGTTCGACGGTATTTCGAAGATGCACCCTTCAACCCAGCGACTTGTGACGAGATCTTTGCAGAGAATATCCCCTGGCATGCTCTCTACCACACAGCCAACCCCGATTTCAACTCGACGCCCCAACTTGAAAAAGAAGCCTATGCTCGCCATAAAAAGATTTGGGGCGATTGGATCGAGAGAATTGACCTAATGATCGCAGAAGATGATAAGGTTATGGTGCATTGGGTCGGTCAGGCGGTCCAGCAAGGCGAATATTTCGGTATTCCCGCCACACGCAGACCGATTTCGCTTTCTGGTATTTACATCTTTCGTCTCGAAGGCGGCAAGATTGTTGAAGTATGGAATATGTGGGATCAAGTCGGCGAATGGCAGCAGTTAGGTATTCTCCCAGAAACGAAAGAATTCATTGCGAAGGCGAGAGAGGCTATTTTGGCGGAGCGAAATGGATAGATCGTGGTGTGCGCCCAAAACAGCGTGCAGCAACTGTCTTTAGATTTAGAGCAGTTGCTGCACTTTTATTCTAAATTTCCTCATTCATATCTAAACCTCATCACCCCAACCGAAAAGAATACTGCTGCAAACCCAAGCAAGACTCCTGCTTCGGGCAGGATATCTATCAGTCCGCCGCCGCGCAAGCCCAAATCTAACAGACCTTGCATGGCCCAGGTGGTGGGAAGGACTTTCACAATATTTTGAACCACGGCGGGGAATAACTCCAGCGGATACCAACAGCCGCCCATGAGTGCCATCGCCATGCCCATCATAGTGCTCAAGCCGCCTGCCTGACCTTCTGTCTTGATGAATGTCCCCATGGCGGTTCCAATCGCACCTGCAGCCAAGGCTGCACTGGTGAGGATGATGAGCAAGGCCAGCGGCTCACGTCCCCAACCAAGGCCCATGATAAAGATGCCAAACAAAATAAGTAATGACATTTGAACCAGTGCCATCAGCACCTGCCCTGAAATTGTCCCAAGCAGGTAGGTAGCTTTGCTGGTTGGTGTAGTAAGGACTCGGCGCAGAGTCCCTTGCTGGCGCTCGTAGGCGAACAAAGCCGATATACCGAACAAGGGAATGAATACCCAGGTAATTAATTGTCCCGCCGATGAATTAGCACGCGGATCGTAGTCAACGTCATCGGGCGTGTTGCCTTCAATAACAGTCACACGTTCAGGTGCATCCGCTTGAATGGATTGTGCAAGTTTCAAGGCTTCGTTGAAATATACCTGTTCATCCTCCGCAGATTCAAATGTACCTCTGGCTTCGGCTTCTTCAACCGCCATATTTGCAGCATTGACCGCACTGCTGACTTGACGAATGGCAGTTTGCACGGCGCGTTCTGCAACTGTCGCGTTCAAGTTATTCGGCTGCTGGCGAAAATCCAATTGAGCGCTTCCATCTTGGATTGACTTCAAATCCAAACCTGCGGGAATGACCAAAACTGCAATGGCACGGCGCGAGTCAAATTGGTCTTCGGCCTCTTCGAGAGTTAATACATCAGGCCTCACCGCAGTGGATTTATCCAACTCGGAAATGATCTCTTGTGAAATGGATGTGTTTGCTTGGTCCACAACCACAAGGCGGATACGGTTGTCGTCATCATCAGAGGGGGTTCCGCCTGCGAGCAGGAAGGTAAAGATGATCGGCAGAACGACGAAGAACAACAATTCTGATGAACTCGCAAAACGGATGATGGCGTCCTTCCATGCAATGGCGAATATTTTTTTCATTAATAACTCCATAAATGTCGTTGCGAGCGCACGTTGCGAAGCAATCTCCTACTATGAAAGGATTGCTTCGTCGCAGAGAGCAAGAGCGCTCCTCGCAATGACATGGGTTACTTCTGCACCAAATTCTTTTTGCCGAACAGCACCACAGAGATTAGGAATAAGATCATGCCCATTGAAAGCAGGGCAGTGATCGGCGTGGAAAGATCGGCAAGCGTTCCGCCAAGTCCCAGCGTGGTAAATCCATCCAAAGCCCAGGCGTTGGGTGTGATTTTGGCGAAAGTCTGCACGATGGGCGGCAATTGATCGAGGCTGATGAAACTTCCGCCCATGATGCCGAAGATCAACATGATGGCCGAGCCGACACTGCCGACTTGTGCTGGGGTGCGAGCCATGGCAGTGATGAACATACCCCAGCCTGTTGCACCGAAAACTGCCGCGAGCACGAGCATCAGCACGCCCAGCGCATCGCCCCACTTGAGTTGAAATAATAATGAGGATGCGCCGATCAGGATCAACATTTGCACTGTGCCTGTCAGGAAAATTCCAAAAACTTTGCCGCCTAAAATTTGCGTGGAGTTGGTGGGGGAAACGAGCAGGCGTGGCAATGTGCCTTGTGATTTTTCTGCGAGGATGGAACGCCCGCCGTAGCTGACGGTGTACATCAAAAACAATAATGCCATGCCAGGCGCGAGATAAGCGAGCACATCAAATTCAACGGCTTCGCCACTTGCAGTGGATGAGTTGAGTGTGATTGCAAGAGCTTCGTTATTTGGTGCATCCTGCAAGCGTTCGCTCATTTCCAACCCTGCCTGCTCCGATTGTTGCGGGGTGATGCGGCCGCTGATGATCAATTGCAAAATAGATGTTTGTCCGCTCACACGTCCTTCCTCTACGCGGCTCATGAATTCATCCACAATGGATTTAATAATCCCTGCACTGGTGGGCCGCGATGGATTTGCGTAGACTTCGATTTTTATTACTTCGAGTTCCGCAATGGTTGTTGAAAAACCTTGTTGTGATGGGATGATGCTTTGCGTGAATCCCTTGGGGATGATAATAGCTGCCGCGGATTCATCTTCATCCACAAGACGACGGGCCGCTTCAGGATCCTCGCCGAAAGTTGGTTCAACCAATTCGGCCAGTTCCTCCGCTGTAAACACATCTGCCAATGCGTCCCCTAATTGTTCATCATCCAGATTGACAATGACAACGGGAATATTAGTAATGCCAGTATTCGCATTACCGCTGAACCGCCCGGTGACAAGACCGAGGCCGAGAGTTAAAACAAAAGGCGCGGCCAGCATAAGAATTAACGCGGCGCGGTCACGAAATGCGATACGCAGGTCTTTGATACCGATCAGGAATAGTTTGAGCATGTGCTTCTCCAGACTTCCCACCGACGACAGGAGTCGTTGGACTCCGTTTAGTCGCGTAGCGCGCGTCCCGTCAGATGCAAAAACACCGCTTCCAGATTCGGCTCGCGGATGTCGATTGAATGAATCTTGATGCCACGTTCGTTGGACTTGCTGACTACGGTAGCAAGCACATCTTTTGCGGAATGAGTGATGACAGAAATCTCATGGTTGACGACACTTGCTTCGAGCACATCCTTGATGCCCTTGAAAGCCGTGACCAAGGCTTCGGGGTCGTCGTTTTCGCTGATATGCAGAATGAGTGTTTCAGTTTCGCCCACTTGTTTTGTCAACTCTTTTTGTGTGCCGATAGCAATCAATTCACCATGGTCAATGATGCCAACGCGGTTTGAGAGTTCCTCGGCTTCTTCCATATAATGTGTGGTGTACAGCAGAGTCATACCTTGCTTGTTCAAATCCTTCACTGTGTCCAAAATCGCGCGGCGGGATTGAGGGTCAATGCCAACCGTGGGTTCATCCATGAAAAGGACTTTTGGTTTGTGAAGCAACCCCACGCCTATATTGACGCGGCGCTTCATCCCACCTGAATAGGTTTTGACCCTGTTCTTCGCTTTATCTGTTAAACCGATTTGTTCCAGCACTTCATCCACGCGGGCGTTGAGCGATTTTCCGTTCAAGCCATACATCTGCCCCCAGAAGACCAGGTTTTCTTTTGCGGTTAGGTGTTCATAAAGCGCTAGGTCCTGCGGCACGACACCGATCACATTGCGCACACCCATTGGGTTCTTTGTGATTGAATATCCGCCAACCGTGGCTTCACCCGAAGTGGGTGCATACAACGTCGAAAGCATAGAGATGGTGGTCGTCTTACCTGCCCCGTTTGGGCCGAGCAGGCTGAAAATTTCACCTTCTTCGATATTAAATGAAATACCTTTTACTGCCTTAAAGTCACCATAATTTTTGGTAAGGTCTTTTACTTCGAGAATATTAGGCATGAGAACTCCTTGGATTATTAAGGCTATCTACGACAGGATTAAAGATTGGTTTCACACTACCTATCGCCTTCCGCCACATCTTTCGCGATCTTCACAAGTTGCTTTGCAATGCTTTCCATAATTTCGTCGGGCACGCCATCCAACGCTTTGCTTTGGACGCGCGTATCAATTTCATCGTTGACATAATCAATGACGATGAATTCATCAGCCAGGGCGATCTCTGTAGAAAACCAATCCAGCTTGCAGATTGAGGCGATGCGCTTCGTCACATCCCGCAAACTGCCGAGGCGATGCTGTGACTCTTCCTCCGCTGTGAGCGCCGTATAGATGTGCGTATCCATATCCCACCAGCAGGGATAGGTTTCACCGTTCGCAAAAAAGACGCGGAACCAGGCGGGGGACTCGTCGATGGTGCAGGGCGTGATATGAGCTTGAATCAAATACTTTTGCTCCGGGAATTCCATGCGCGCCTGCAAAATTTCCTCCAAGGATGATGCGCCAAGGATTACCCCCTCCCCTCCGCCGCCGTTCGATGGCTTAATCACAAAGTTATCGCCAAGAGGAGTCAGATCAAAAGAAGGAGGGACAGGTTGTTCAAGAAACGGCGCGAGCAAAATGGTATAAGGAGTATGCAGCCCTGCGTTTATTAACTCAAGGTGCATCGTAGCCTTATCTTCTGACCAGGCCGAGACTTCGGCAGGATTGATGCGATGCGCGCCAAACTCAAGCGCCCAACGCGGGATGGGATCGAAGGTCGGCTCGCCTTGTCCGCGATGGAGCAGGGTTTTGAAAGTTGTGACTCCCTTATAAAGAGCCGTTATAGATTCAAGTAAATTATCAGGTTTGATCTGCCAGAGTGAAATTCCCTCTTCAATACAAGCACGCTCCACCATGCCAACAAAGACATCATCATATTCCCAGTACCAGGGCAGGCATAAGTCGTAGCGCATGGGCGTGATTATAGTCGAAGGGTCGAAGGTCAAAGGTTGAGGGTCGCACGCATTTGACTTTGGACTTTCGACCTTTGGCCTATTATTTCACTGGTAAAATGGACGCATTAATTCTAGAAAAGGAAAATATCATGAGTAAAGATACAGTACAGGATGGTTTGGTTGTTTCAATGGACTATAAATTAACCGTGGATGGGGAACTCCTCGATTCTTCCGATGATGCAGGCCCTTTGCAATTCCTTGTGGGATATGGAAACATCATCCCCGGGTTGGAAAAGGAAATGATGGGGATGAAGATCGGCGATAGCAAGGATGTAGTGGTGAAACCCGAAGATGGATACGGCGAATTTGACGATGAAGCCTTTATGGATGTGCCCCGCACTGAATTCCCCGAAGATATGAAGCTAGAAGAAGGCATGGAATTACACGTGACAGATGAAGACGGGGAACATCAGGCCGCCTATGTGACCAGTTTTGACGATAAGACTGTCCAACTGGATTTCAATCATCCGCTGGCAGGGGCTGAATTGCATTTCTCGGTCAAAGTGGTTGCCCTGCGTGAACCCACCGAAGAAGAAATGGATCACGGTCATGTCCATGAAGGTGATGGGCATCAGCATTAACAGCAAGATTGTCTTGAAATAAATAGCGGACTCGGTAAAAGAAAACCGAGTCCGCTATTTAATGTTTTAACCTTGTTGTGATGGCTCGCCCTCATTTTCCGCATCACCTGTAAGGTAACCCTCGAAATAAAAATTGTCAAAAGCCACGCCTAGGCTGTGCAAACCAACTACCAAATAAAAATTGTCAAAAGCCACGCCTAGGCTGTGCAAACCAACTACCAAGCCAACCTGACCAGAGATTGCGGGCATGGTTGCCGTATTTGCAAGTTGTCCATTTATATAAATGTTAATTGTGCTTGTACCTTCACTCGATGTGACATCCACTTCCACTCTGTTGGTAGCCACACCAGGGCGTAGATTGCCTGTTGGTACCCAACCACCGCTAAAAAAGCCTCCCCAATTATTTAATTGTTTGTCATAACTCCAAACTCCATAGACTTGCCATGTGGTAATTTCTATATCAATATAATTACCGCCTACCTCTCGCAAGAGCAACCCAAAACTTCGATCTGTGTAGCCATCTACAAAAGTTGCATCGATGCCCATTTTGTAATCTTGCGCTTCGCCACAGTCTTTACAAATGGCAGTATAGGCTTCCCCAGTTATTGAGACTGGATATGGCCCCATGCGCATGACGCCATTTTCAATGATACATTGCCCGCACTCAAGCCACCTGCCAGTATTGGTGCTGAAATCATCCTGAATGACGACAGGGCCCGGTGTAGGCGTTGGCGGTGGCAAGGGAGTGGCGCTTGGAGATAGGGTAGGTGTGGCGAGCGCAGCCTGCGTCTCTGCTGCCTGTTGAGCTTGAACTGTTGTTTCAAGAACAATCTGCGTTTGTTGAAGTTTGAGAGATTGTTCTGTGGCCCACAGATTTGGCGTCGGTGCAGCGGGAAGCAGGATGCTCGTACAGGCAGATAAAATACTAGCAATAAGCAGGTTGAAAACGATGTATTTGTTTTGGCGCAAGCTAATTTTTTTTCATTATTGACCCTCTCTTTTCCTAAGTTTAATTATTTCGTCATTATACCTGCTCAGCTTGTGAAATTATCATCAAGTTGAGATAGATTTTGTTGTCTTTTTAACTGCCAGTTCCAAGCTTGTTTAATTCCGAAAATGAAAACGACCACTCCCAGTACAAAGCCCCCGAAATTGCTTAGGAATTCGCTGACCAGTTCCCATTGGCTTCCGAATAAATATCCCAGCCCGCCGTAGCCAAAGATCCATACGGTTTCACCGAAAACATCGTAAACAAAAAATCTTCTATATGGAAAATCTGTTGTCCCTGAAAGTAAATTGACAGGCAATGCAATGGCAGTAATCAAGAATCGCGAAAAGAAAATAGATAACGGCCCCCACTTTTGAAAAGATCGCTCAGCTTGCTGCCAGCGCGGTGTTTTGCTGAAACGCTGTAAGACCAGGTCGCGGGAATAATATCCCAATGAATAACTGACGGCATCGCCAACAACAACGCTAATAAGGCTGACGATGGCGGTGGTATGCCAGGGCAGGAGTCCCTGGCGTGCAAACGCGCCGGCCGCAATGACGATCACTGTGCATGGCAATGGCACACCAAGTCCGCCAATAAAAACGATCACCCATAGCAGGGGCGCACCATAGTTAATGACTTGTGTAAGCAAATATTCAGACATGCGAATTGCCTTACGGCACGGTTGGAGTCAGCGCTGACTGATGCGCAAGGATCGCTGCTTTGACGATCTGTATGGCGAGTCCATCCGCTTCAGGAAAATATTCGTCATTTATTTCTTTGAGGCTTTTATCGTGATTGTCTCTGGGTGAAATTTCAAGTGCATCAAAGAGCACCTTTTCAGGGACACCATATGTGTGCGCAATGAAGGGGGCAGTCATCCATTCGCGGATGAGTTCAACATCACTCTCAACCTCCCCGAACGAGGGCGGCGGTGGACGATGCCCGTTGAATTTTCTGAAAGCATGAAAAGCACGTAAGCCAAAGAATGCAATCAACAGACATCCGAGGATGGTCAACACGATGATAAAAGCACGTTGTTTTAGATTGACCAGTGTCGCCATTTATTAACTTGCCTTACGCACTTTTACCACGGAGAACACAAAGAGTACAGAGAAATCCTTTTTAAAGCCTTAGTGGACTGTGTGCTCTCAGTGGTGAATGTTTTTGGGTTATATCGCATCGCGAACTAATCCTGCCACTCCAATTCAAAATCGTCGATGAAGACGGTATCGCCTTCCTCTATGCCAGCCTTGCGGAGGGCCTCGTCCACGCCAAGATGGATCATTAACTTTTGGAACCTGCGGATGGAGCCATCATGTTCCCAATAGGTCATTTTGGCGGCGCGTTCAATTGCTACGCCGCTGACACGCCATTCATGGCCGTCCTCGCGTTTGACCTCAAATTGATTCGGGTCCACATCGGGTCTATAAACAGGGAGCGCTTCCACTTCCGTAACTTCGGCGGGCAACTCCTGCAATTGCTTGTAAGCGGAAATTAAGATGTCCCGCGTGTTTGTGCGTGCCATTGCGGAGGCTGTGATCAGATCCACTTTTTTCTTTTTGAAACTGGCTTTTATTTCCTTGAGCCGTTCCTGCACATCGGGCTGGTCGATCTTATTCAGCACAACAATTTGTGGCTTGGTTCCCAATTTGGGGTCGAATAAAGACAGCTCGGTGTTGATCTGGCTGAAATCTGCCAGCGGGTCTTCCGATAGCCCGTCGATCATGTGGATGAGGACTCGTGTGCGTTGAATGTGGCGCAGGAAATCGTGCCCCAAGCCTGCGCCTTGGTGCGCGCCCTCGATAAGACCGGGAATATCAGCCATTACAACCGTGGTGTCATCGTCAATATTTGCCACGCCGAGGTTTGGCTCAAGAGTCGTGAATGGGTAGTCGCCGATCTTTGGCTTGGCATTTGTCAGCGCGGAAAGCAGGGTGGATTTCCCAGCGTTGGGAAGGCCGATGATGCCGATATCCGCTATCAGCTTAAGTTCGAGGCGCAGCAATTTTTCTTCGTGAGGTTCGCCGCGTTCAGCAGTCCGAGGGGCCTGATTACGCGAGGTCACAAAATGCTGGTTGCCGCGTCCGCCGCGTCCGCCTTTACAAACTGTGAGGCGTTGGCCGGGATCAGTTAAGTCGCCGAGCAGCGCGCCTGTCTCAGCATCATAGATAACCGTACCCGGCGGCACGGGAATAATGAGGTCTTTTGCACCGCGCCCACTTTTTTGTGAGCCGCCGCCATTTTTGCCAGGGTCTGCTGCAAACTTTTCATTTTGTCGAAACGCGGAAAGCGTGTTGAGTGTAGCCTTTACCTCGAAAATGACATCGCCACCCTTGCCGCCATCGCCGCCGTCGGGGCCGCCCAGCGGCACAAATTTCTCGCGGCGAAAATGCACCATGCCATCGCCGCCTTTGCCTGATTTCACATGTATGTTAACTTGATCTATAAACATTATTTTTTGTCCAATCGGCTTGTATTATAAGGGATGATTGATATGGAAACGGACAGGTTTTGTTGTATGATGGAATAAGATAAATTATCCTGGGAGGGTTCTTTGATGACTAAAATACCCGCTTCACATTTTGACCTGATTCATGGCCCGCGCGTGGCGGCATTGACCACGCTGATGCCTGATGGCTCTCCGCAGACCACCGTCGTATGGTGCAACTTTGACGGGACGCACGTGTTGGTCAACACCATGCGCGGCTTCCGCAAAGAAAAGAACATGCGCGCCAACCCGAAAGTGACTCTGCTCTGCTATGACCCGCGCAAACCATTGCGTTCGCTGGAAGTGCGAGGCGTTGTGGTCGAAATGACAGAGGCAGGGGCAATGGAACACCTGGATGGGCTATCCGAACTCTATACTGGCAAGAAGCCGTATTTCGGCGAGTGCGTGCCCCTCGAACTTAAGGAGACCGAAACACCCATCCTATGCAAAATCCTACCGACACATGTAGTTGCGCTGGACGCAACTTGTAAGAAGGAAGCTGTCGTATGAATACCTTAATCCCTGAAAGCCACATGGAGTTGCTTACGCGCCCGGTGCACGGTGTGTTGACAACCATCATGCCCGATGGACAACCTCAATCCTCTTTGGTGTGGTGTGACTTCGATGGCGAATGTGCTTGCGTCAACACCTCGCGCGAACGACAGAAGGGGAAGAATATGATGTCGAATCCCAAAGTTTCACTGTTGATCGTTGATCCAGAAAACACTGGCCGCTTCCTGCAAATCCGTGGCGAGGCAGAGCTGGTTGAAGAAGGTGCACTCGAACATCTGGACGCGATCACGAGGAAATACACATCCCATCCGCAATATTATGGGTATGTCTTTCCGCTGGAGAAAAAGGAACGCGAAACGCGCATCATCTGCCACATCCATGCGAAAAAGATTACCCTGGATGCAATTCATGGTTAGGAATGGGGGGAAATACTTATTTGCTTCTAAAAATGATGATATAGAATGATAATGTTGGATATGGATTACTTGAGTAAAATACTTCCGTTGTATTCAAGTTCATAATTTAGAGGATATATGAGTGAACCTGATTCAAATGCAGACAAGTTTGGATCCCAACAGGGTGTTTTTCTGATCGTTCACCGCCAAATGATCCCTTTGGTGAAGCCGGTCACTACACTGGGAAGACACCTCGGGAATGATATTGTTTTTCACGAGGATTTCCTATCCCGTTTTCACGCGGAGCTGGTTAACGAAGATGGGAAGTTTGTGCTGTACGACAAGAATTCAACCAGCGGTACTTTTGTAAATGGTAAAAAGATAGAACGCTGTGTGTTGAATTCGGGGGATGTGATCTCACTTGCGAATATCAATATTATGTTCGTGAATAACAATGCCAATATCGCATTAAAGTCCAAGGGAACGACACAGAGTTTACGAAAACCCTGAGGTGGCTAATGGTTGAAGGTAAGATACCGCTGATCCTTGTTATAGATGATGAACCTGCCATTCGGCTGGGGCTGGTATCTGCCATTAAGCATCATGGCTACAAAGTCATCGCTGCAGAAGATGGGCGTGACGGGCTTGCGAAGGCCGGGGAATTTCTGCCCGATTTGATCATTTCGGATGTAATGATGCCGCCCCCGGATGGATTTGAGATGAAGCGCCTCATGAGCCTCGACCCGAAGCTGGCTGCCATTCCATTTATCTTTCTCACAGCCCGATCCGGTGTGGATGAAAAAATTTCCGCCATTCAAAGCGGGGCGGATGATTATGTTTCAAAGCCATTTTCAATCGATGAGGTACTGGCTCGCGTAGATGCCTTGTTAAGGCGGGTTCGGGAGTCTCGCGAACGCGGGCGCGAAGAGATGCGGGAAATTGCAAAACAGGATCTGGAAAAACTTCAGGGCGAAATCCTCCAGAATTTCCATCACGAGTTACGGACTCCATTGACCAATATTATGATGCCCTTGCAACTGGCGTTCAGCAATAAATTCGATGACCCTGCCGAGCAAAGTAAATTCATCCACATGGCGCTATCCAATGCAGATAGGTTGGATGCGCTCGTTTCGGATATCGTGATCCTTTCGAATATCGACCATGGCAACCTCAACAGAGTAAGGCAAAGTGTGGATGTGAAGACTCATGTCATCGGTCCGATTTTGAAGCGGCTGGATCGGTATCGTTCCAAGGAATTGAAATTTTCCCATTCAGTTGAAAATCAGGGTGAGATCAAGGCGCCCAGGCAGGAGTTCACACAGGCGGTTTTACATCTGGTGGATAATGCTTTTAAATTCAGTCCACAGCATGGGAATGTGACTTTGAAAATTCAGGCAGGCCCCAATGGCGCGGCAAAGATCACAGTCACCGATGACGGCCCCGGTGTCTCCTCAGATGAACGTGAAAAAGTCTTTGACAGGTTTTATCAAGTAAGCCGTGGCGACAGCCGCGAATACGAAGGGCTTGGCGTTGGGCTGACCATTGCGCGGGCGATCTTCGAAAGCCTGGGCGGATATGTAAAATTTGTTGATGTTAACCAGGGCTGTATGGTGCAGGCATCTCTGCCAGAGATACGGGAGAATGACATTGTCTACGGATGAAAAGACCATCCCGATCAAGAAAGCAGCGATCAAAGCCGGCTTGCAGCTTGAAAAAAAGAAAAAGAGATGGCGCGGCGATCTCTTTGGCCACGCCTTGTTCGAGCAGATGGGGGAATGCGTTTTCATCATCGGTTTGGATTTGCACTACCTAGCTGCGAATGAGCAGGCGCTTGACCTGCTGGGGTACACAGAAGATGAATTATTGAACCTGTCTGTGGGTGACGTAATGTCTTTAGGTGATGCCATCGACCAAACCGATCAGACCAATATCTACGAACGCATCTTTAAAAGGAAAGACGGAAGTTTAATTCCCGTGGAACTCAGCACAACGGTTGTGGCCGATGAAAATGGCACCCCGGCTTATATTCAAAGCATTGTCCGTGATATTTCGGAGAGAAAAGAATCAGAGAAATTTTTGAAAAGGAGCGCACGCATCCTCTCGGTCATTAGTGAGGCGAGCGCGCGTTTGTTCCGCTCTGCAGATATTGAATTGGGAATATCCGAGATGTTGGAACTGCTGGGGGTTGCGCTGGATGCCTTCTCATGCGTGATCTTTGAATTGGATCAATTTCAAGGAAGCCCTGTTCTCAACGTTCGTTATAGTTGGGTGGACGGTAAAGCGGCTGGCTTTGATATTCAATCTGCCATTCAACCGCATATCCAATCCCTTGCATCTGCGCCTGAAAATGCGCTGGCCGAGATCAATGCTGGAACAGATGCGGTGGTTCCTGAATTTTCTTTTCTTGCGATTCCAGTGCAGGGAACAAGAGGCCTGAGCGGATTCCTTGGCCTGTTTGACCGGGAAAATAAACTATCCTGGCTGACCTCCGATTTTGATGCCGTACAGACATCTGCCAATGTGATCAGCGCCGCCTTGCAGCGCAGTCAATATGAGGAAACGATCCGTCTCGACCAGGCTCGCAACCATGCCATCGTTGAGGCCCTGCCAGATCTTTTGATCCGCATCAATACCGATAACGTGATCCTGGATTACAGTTGCAATCCTGATCACCCCTTATATATCCATCGCGATCTGATCGCTGGCAAAAAATTCAAAGAGACCTGGCCTGAAGATATTGTGGCTAACATTATCGGCACTGAAAACAAAAATACATTCAAAATCTCAAACTGGGTGGAGGGATTCAGTCTTCCATTTAGCAGCGGCGTATATGAAGCGCGCCTGCATCCGATCAATGATTTTGAAGCGCTGATCATCATCCGCGATATTGGCGATAAGATGCGCCTCAACGATATGAAGACCGATTTTATCAATCGCGCCTCCCATGAATTGCGCACGCCTCTGACCTCCGCCATCCTGATGGCAGACCTGATCCAAAAAGGCGGCACAGCGGAAGAATTACAGGAATACTGGCAGACTTTAAGAAAGGAATTGGATCGCCAGAAGAATTTAATAGATCGCCTACTCATGGCGGGACGATTGGAAAGCGGCATGTTGCAGCTTGAAAAAACTCCATCCGATCTTTTTTCTGCATTGGAAGAATCCGTTCAAGCTGTAAAACCCATCGCAAATAAAAAACGAGTGAATCTTGCGCTGGATACTTCGCTAAAACCAATGCAGGTATTGGGAGATAAGGGAGCATTGGAACAGGTTTTCATTAATTTGATCAACAATGCAGTTAAGTTCTCGCCTGAAGGTTCCAGCGTGAATATCATGGTCAGCGATGCAGGTAATTTTGTCGAAATCAAAATTAAGGATCAAGGTATGGGCATTGCATTGGATGCCATCCCATACCTGTTTCAAAAATTCTATCGCGCCAAAAATGTTACCATCGCGGAAATCCCCGGCAGCGGCATCGGCTTGTATATCGTCAAATCCATTGTAGAGGAATTGGGTGGTGAGATCAGGGTCGAAAGCGAATTGAACAAAGGCACCACATTTGTGGTTTCACTTCAAAAAAGCGATAAGTAACTCAGCTTATGCGTCCACGCTTCGACTGCACTCCTGGGCGTACACTCGTCGCTCCGCTCACATCGTCCCGATGTCCTTTGGGAGGACGAAGTTCGCGCGAGCGGAGAGCGGGTGTTCGTTCCCGCTCGCAGTCGAAGCGTGGGTGTGTAAGGGAAGTGGAAACAACGTTTCACATTTCTAAATGCTCGTTCGGGATGGTAAAACAAAAAGCGGACCCCTTTCCAAGCCCCTCCGATTCCACCCATATCTTTCCCCCATGCATTTCAATAATCCGTTTGATAATTGCCAGCCCGATACCTGTCCCTTCGCTGGTTGGGTCCAATTTATCAAATAGACCAAATATCCTTGTCTGATATTCTTTCGGAATCCCCAGGCCGTTATCTTTGACGAAAATTACCCGCTCTTCTCCGTCCCGACAGCCGATCTCGATCAGCGGAGAACCCTGCTCACCCGTATATTTGGATGCGTTGTCGATCAGGTTTTGGAAAACTTCGCGAAGCCTTTTTCGATCTCCATAGATCACGGGTAGATCAGGTGCCACTTTGATATTAACATGACGCGACCTTAGGATGCCGTCCATTGACTCTACGACTTCCTGAACAAGCTCAGCCAGCGGAAACTTTTCAGGCGGATTCACAACCCGTCCGATCCGCGATAGCTCAAGCAGGTCGGTGATGGTGGTGTACAGATACTCAGTCGCATTTGAGATGCGGCGAAAATCCAATTGAGCTTGTTTATAGTTACCGTTTTGAATATCCTTTTCAACGCTTCCAAGAAAGCCTTTGATGGTGACGATTGGGTTTTTCAATTCATGTGAAACTGTATATGTGAACCGTTCCATCTCTTCGAACTTTTGCTCCAACTGTTCATTGATGCGTTTAAGTTCCCGCTCGCGCATCTCTTCCAGATTCCGCAGGTGCCACCTGAAGGTTAACAGCAAACCAGTTGATAGTAGAATGAAAAACCACATGTTGCGAAGACTCCAGAAGGGTGACTCTGGAGAAGACTGATCCAGTGTATTTAGAAATGCAAATACAACAGCCAGGATCAAACCCGATATGGTGGCTGTCCACTTCAGCGGGAAAAAGATTGCAGTCAGCAGGATCGGGATCAGAACGAAAGCCAGAAAGATCGACTTTCCGCTGGAAGAAAAAGCAATATATGTGAAGATAGTGGAAAACGGGATCACGATCCCCGCAACTGCATAACGGTTGTATCCCAATCGGTTGGCGATATACATGCCAGCCACAATGACCAGCATGACGATGGCTCCTTGAACTTCTGGTTCGCGAACATCATGTGGGTCAAATCGAATCACAATCACAAGGATCGTTATGCCAAGCAGAAGCAATACCAACAAGATCGCGGAAAGCAACCTCGTTCGTTGTATCTTTTCAGGGTTTGTGATTCTGCCAGGAGGATCCAAGAGCCAATTGAGGAAAATATTCATAAACATCTCATTGGCTTAACAAGTTCATGATTTTATCAATCGACATACGCCGATTATACCTGTTGAATGCATCTCGTTATTCCTACATACAACAAAAGAAGTCGGGTGAATTCTTTCACCCGACTTCTTAACACCAAGAGCGGCAGCCAGCTTAGAGCTTAATGTCGCTTTTGCGGTCCGAGAATCTTACATTCTTTTACACATCAACGTGAGCGTTTGTCTACAGCAAAGTTTACTTTAGGCTAAATTTGATTCTTACATTAGCTCTGATGGTAATTTGACCAAATGCAGCAATATTTATTTGCTCAAAATTTAAGCTGCTGTAATCATTAAGTGACAAGCTAAAGGATGCATAAGAACTATTCGTCTCTGGATACGGCACAAACTCTTCAACTAATAACGGGGCATCGATCTCTTGACCCAATTCACTCGCCATATTTTGAGCTTTTTCTTTTGCGGATTGGACTGCTAGTTCTCGCGCCTCTGCCCTATATTTCTCAAGTTCAGAGACTCGGAAGTAAACGCCCAATAGACGGTTTCCCCCCACCTTCAATACTTCGGTAATTATTAATTCAAGTTTAAGTAAGTCATGCACTGTAACCTTGATGCCATTTCTTGCCCCGAATCTATAGATTTCTGAAGAACTCTCCGGGCTTTCGGAAAATATGCTTAAGTAATCAATTTTTATGTCATCTTCTTCAATATGATGTTCCCTCAACACTTTAAGTACATTCCTGGCGATGTCGTTATTTTCTTCCTTGGCGATATTAACGTCCTTATTTGATGTGTAAATTCCAAATACGACTTCCGCGAAATCTGGAGCGACCTTGATTTCTCCTGAACCATTAACAATGATGCTCCTTTGTTCAGCTTCTACAATTCGTAGCTCTTGAACTTTTATCTCGGGAACTGGTGGCGGCGCGCAACTGAAAAGAAGTGCTGAAAATATTGTAAATAGTAGGTGGTTTCTAAGTCTCATTAATTCCTCCAAGATAATAGTATTGTACATGATTAATAATCGGCCTGCCTTCCGACAGACCGATTATTAATCTACATTACCATACAATTTTCTTATTTCTTCATACCAAACTTCTGCATCAACACATCTTTCAATGTTGGCTGGCCGATCTCCTGCAATTCATATCTCACACGTTGATGCGGTTTCTTGATCTTCATCACGCGGGAGAGATCAATCGGTGTACCAATAATGACCAAATCGACATCCGACTTGTTGATGGTCTCTTCGAGTTCCTTGGTTTGCTTGTCGCCATATCCCATTGCGGGAAGGATCGGGCCTGTCTTTGGATATTTCTCGAAGGTCTTTGCAATCGAACCTACTGCAAACGGACGCGGGTCAACGATCTCTTTCGCGCCGAATCTGCGAGCGGCAACATAGCCAGCACCATAGGCCATTTCGCCATGCGTCAGCGTCGGGCCATCCTCGATCACCAATACGCGCTTGCCGCGAATCGAATCAGGATCATCTACGAAGAGAGGTGAAGCGGCTTCAATCTGTATCGCATTCGGGTTCAGTTTGCGAAGGCTCTCGCGCAGTTTGATCACATTCTCTGCATCCGCCGTATCCACTTTGTTGATCACGAACACATCCGCCATGCGCACGTTGGTCTCGCCAGGATAATAAGTTGACTCGTGTCCAGGTCGGTGCGGGTCAGCCACAACAATTTGCAGGTCGGGCACATAGAACGGGAAATCGTTATTGCCGCCATCCCACAAAATAATATCCGCCTCAGCCTCGGCCTTGCGAATGATCTTTTCATAATCCACGCCCGCATAGATGATCACACCGTTATCGATGTGTGGTTCATATTCCTCGCGCTCCTCGATCGTGCAATCGTATTCATCGAGGTCGTCATAATTTGCGTAACGTTGAACTTCCTGCGCGATGAGATTTCCATAAGGCATCGGGTGACGAATAGCCGCGACTTTGTATCCCATCTCTTGCAGGATTAAAGACACGCGCCTCGTGGTCTGACTTTTGCCTGATCCCGTCCGAACGGCACTGATTGACACAACGGGCTTGGTGGATTTGATCTGTGTGTACTTCGTGCCCATGATGCGGAAGTCTGCACCCGCCGCATTGACCATCGCAGCCTTGTGCATCACATATTCATGCGGCACATCACTATAAGAAAAGACAACCTGCTCCACGCCATATTTCTTGATGAGGTCAAGCAGCTCTTCCTCTGCGTGGATGGGAATCCCCTTCGGGTATTGTGCACCAGCCAACTCGGTCGGATAGACGCGTCCTTCGATATCTGGAATTTGAGTCGCAGTGAACGCGACCACTTCATAATCCTTATTCCCACGGAAGAAGGTATTGAAATTGTGGAAGTCGCGCCCCGCGGCTCCCATGATGAGGGTTTTGATCGGCATAGGAATCTCCTATCGTACTACTATACTGGGGACAGTGTCCGACACAACTCCGCTTTGGTTTTGAGTCAAGTCGTTTTTACCCAATACGGTCTCTTTGATTATATTAAACGAGAAAACAGGCTGAAAGCATAGATAACTTTCAGCCTGTTTTTTATGTGACAGTTATTTCAGTAGGTTAGGCTTGCAGCCTGACAGCTTTTGAAGCCCTGATCTTTGGCAGGTTGAAAACCTGCCCTACGAATATCTATCGAGAATTTCCGCGTTTGATGGGGGCAGTCAGGCAGTGGGTGGCACCATATCCATTGACCAGCTTATTCAGTTCCGCGCTCATCACACGGAAACCGCGCCCTCGAAGTTCATTATTGACGCGCTCGTTTTTCGACAGGGCAACGATGACCGTATCATTGCCAAGGTTGAGAAGGTTGGTAGCGAAGTTCCGCTGTTCCCGCACAGTTATTTCCATGATCTCAATCCCCTTGCTGACGAGAAAATCCCTGAAACTTCCCAACTCTTCGGTGACAACTTTTCCATTATTTATCGAAAGACCAAGTACAGTACGGCGTGCCACTTCCTCATTGTTCGCCATGACCAGATTTTTTCGTAGTGGAATCCAGAACATATCCAGATGCATCACACTCATGTGGTCTTCGGTGGGGGCGGTGAATTTGGGTAACTCTTCAGCATGTTGTTCATTGACCACCGCCACAAGCTGGATGCCGTGCCCCTCCAATGTATCTCCTAATTTTTGACATAACTCCCTGACTGCGCTTATTTCGGTCCGCGCTCCAACACCGATATAGCAGGTGTCATCCAGGATAGCCATGTCGCCGCCTTCCAACGCACCGGAAGCGATCTCAACCAACGAATTGCGATAACCAAGTTCGATCAATGCTTCTTTGTAAACGCCCACCTCTGGCTTGCGGATTTCCCACTTTAATTCCGATAAGATCACTTTGTTTCCTAATGTCTGTGATTGGTCTCTGCCATAAAAAATATTTGCGAGAGGCAGTTTCTTTGCCAGGCTCAGAACATAATTGATTCGGATCGTGCCCGTCTCCCCAAAACATTCAATATCTTCTTCAAGGATCTGGTCGATATCTTTTTTTACTTGAAGGTAAATGTCTTCGAATGAGATATCTATCCCTGTCTGTGAAAGCTCTTCTGATTTGATAAGCTTGTATGTTTCGTAATACTCATTCGCTCTTTGCAATAACTGGCTTTTAAGTTCTTTGATGGATTCGGGATGTGATGGAAATAGATGGCTTTCAAGCAGGCGCGCCACCGCATCTTTTGCGCGGATCACAGTAACCCCCTCCCTCTCGATAAGGGTTTGTAACCCTCTAAACTCTTCACGCGCTCTTAAAACTTCGTAATAGCTAAAAAACAAGCTTTTTGATTTTGGGAGCAGTTGCCCAAGCAATGCCTCAATCCCTGGCTCACCCCATACAAGCACTTCCTTTAAAGATGCAATTTCACTGAATACCTGCGCTTGCGGCTCAGTTTTTTTCCGCATTTCCATACCTCTAAGAATATTTTGCCAGCTCGAAAGTTTTACATCACATCAGGCGCTTGAATGTCGAGCAACTTGAGCGCGTTGGCTATCGTCTGCTTTGCGGCAGCCACCAAGCGCAGGCGCGCGTTCTTGATATTCTCATCTTCCGTTTGTAGGACATTGACGGCGTGATAGAAAGAATGGAATACGTTCGCCAGATCATAAGCGTAAGCCGCCATCACCAGCGGACGGTATTCCTCCGCCGCCTGTTGCACGGCATTGGGGAAGTGTGAGATCTTTTCAATGAGTTCGATTTCGTGTTTTGTTAATTCATAGTCGAAGGTTGAAAGTTGAAGGTTGCCCGATTTTTGACCTTCGACTCTTGACTTCTTTAGTATCGAGTTCGCTCTCACGTGTGCATTTTGAATATAAGGCCCTGTCCGCCCATCAAACGACAAAGCCTCGTTGATGTCGAACACAATATCTTTGTTGTTATCCACCGAAAGCATGGAATAAACCAGCGCACCTAAACCAATCTGTGAAGCGATCTTCTCGCGTTCACTCGCAGGAATATCCGCACTCTTTTCAGCTTCCACGGAAAGCACTCGCTTAATAGCCTCGTCATAAACTTCCTTGAACAGTGCCACCCGTCCGCGCCGCGCAGACATAGCTCCCTCTGGCAGGCTTACAAAGCCATAGCCGAGGTGATAACATTTCTCGGCTTGTGGGAAGCCCCATAATTTCAATATAGCAAATGCCTGTTGCAAATGAAGCGACTGGCGCACATCCACCACATAGATCGAGCGATCTACATGATATTGCTGAAACTTGACCTTTGCCAGTGCAAGGTCTTTGGTCAAATAAAGCGATGTGCCATCGCCGCGCAAAATAACATTCGTGCGATATTTTTCCTTGGTCAAACCAAGCTTCTCATCGATCTTTACAATGACCGCGCCACCCTGCGGACGTTCATCGTCGGCGATCCCGCGTGCGATCAATTCGTCTACAATGGCTTTCGAAGGTTCATCTACTTCGCTTTCAAAGAACCATACATCCATTTTCACATCGAGGATTCGGAAAATATCGCGCAATTCCTCCAGCCCCCACTCACGAGTCATGCGCCACAACTGACGCACGTACTCATCACCCACATCCCACTTGCGATACATCTCGCGGCGTTCAGCATCGTATGTTTCACGTTTTGCAGTTTCTTCCGGTGTTTCATTTTCTTTTTTCTCGAGCTTTGCAGTTGCTTCAGCATAAATTTTCAGCAGCCATTGCCCGCGCTCGTGAATGCCTTCGGGCTCCTGTCCTTTATAAAATTTATCGTATGCCCAAACAATGGTAATGACACCCAGCCCAATGTCGCCCGGATAAGATGCGCGGATCGTGTCAAAGCCAGCAAATTCAACCAGCCTCGCCAGCACTTCACCTAAAATCGTATTACGAGCATGTCCAATATGGAATGAATGGGGCAAATTCGGTTGCGCATACTCGACCATGATTCTTTCGGATTTTTTTGCGCCGCGGCCAAAATCTGCGCCTGTGTTAAGTACTTCATCTACAACGCGGTGGGCATAATCGGATGTCTTGAAGTAGACATTGAGATAGCCTTTGACCGCCTCAATGTGACTGATGCCCTCCACGTTTCCGATTTGCGCCTTTACCTGCTCCGCAATTTCCTGGGCCTTTTGCGGCACTGGAGCTTTATTCCCTTTGCCCAGTTTCGCTTCGTTGGCAGCGGTCTGAAAAAATGACGTAGCGAATCCCCATTCCCCGGAAAAGGGAATGGGTTGCCATTTGAGTTCCGCCAGCGCAATATCATTCTGCGTGCAGAAGGCTTTTATTTTTTCTTCGATAAGTTGTTGTTCTTTTTGAAACATAAGCGAAGCAATCCTGTGGATGATTTTTGGATTATATCAGGTAGGCTGGACTCCAAAGTCTCCCGACTTTGGATATTTTCGATGTCCAACGACTAGAGTCGTTGGAGTCCATCACTTTAATTTCTTGAACGCCACAGGCGGAGTCTTTAATCTCTCGATCACTTTTTCCGCACATTCTTCGGGGTTTAGTAATGACGTATCCACTTCGAGATCATACGCTACATACCTGTGGATGACATCATATTGAAGGTGGGCTTGTCCTAGAGTGCGATCCTTACGATCAGCTTCGCGTCGCTCCACCACCTCCAGCGAACATTTCAGGCCGATGAGATAGGCGTTCATCTCTGCGAAAAGCTTTGCGCATTCATCTACCCAGGCTTTTTCCACGAAGACATGGTCAGCCAGGATGCTATTTCCGCGTTGGGCGGCAGCGGCAATAGCGTGATGCATGCCTGAAAACAGAGTCAGGCCCAATGGTCCGGATTGAAGCGCTTTTCCGAGCACTTCATCCCACAACGGGCGATCTAAATATCGGCTAGTGGTGTGTTTGAAAAGTAATTCAACATAGTCGTGACAGCTTGACAACCTTATACTTCTCATACAGTTTCTTTTGCGGAGTTGAGTATGAGAAGACGGAAACCAAAAACCATACGGCTGAGCC
>NZ_JBXMTI010000159.1:0-8371 GCF_057083605.1 Candidatus Villigracilis sp.
CCGAACTGCTCCCTCCGCAAACTGGGCTTGGACTCCAAAATGCTCAACATCGCCACACAATGCACGGGGTCCGCGACCGTGCCCCTCAACCTCGGCTGTTGCGCCTTCGCCGGTGACCGCGGACTCCTCTTCCCTGAGTTGACGCAATCCGCCACCGAAAAAGAGACCGCCGAGGTCAACGCGCATGAGTATGCTGGCTACTACTCATCGAATATCCCCTGCGAGATTGGCATGTCCGAAGCGACCGGGAAAGACTATGTTTCGATCGTCTATTTAGTGGAAAAAGCCAGCCGAGAGTCTGCGCAAGAGAATTAAAATAGCTCCATGGATTACGAACTCTACCACGACGAATCACTGGAAGGCGGTTACTGGCACGGCATGTTGTTGGTGCCAGTGACGAGCAAGCCGGATTTTGCCAAGCTTCTACAGACGGCCCGGCTCAACACGCGGCATCATGAAAAGATCGGCATCAAGAATGTCGTCCGCAAGGGACCGATCTACAGCCTCGCCTCGGCGTGGACGCAGATCGGCGCGGCCGGGTTGCGCTCATCCACCAAGGGGCGCGCGGAGCCGGTATTCCTAGGTGAACACGAAAAGGGCGCGCCGCGCTACGAAAAGACCGACCTGCACGGACTGAAGTTCATCCTGTTCCGCGAGCGGGACGCGCACAAACACCTCACCGGGTTTCGGGACCACGCCAGCAAGATCGAGACGACCTTCCGCTTCGGCATCAAGGGCGGACTGCACCTGCTCGGCTCGGATGAAAACCCGATTCACCTCACCCGCATCCATTTCGACGGTCACCAGCATCACCAGCGTCACATTGACCAGGAACGGATCGTTGCGCGGCTGGGCAGTTTGCGCAAGTATTGTACGATCTCGAGACGGCAAGACCTGATCGACGACCGTCACAGCGACCACCGACGGCCGGATGGTCAGGAAGCGGAGGATTGCCAATTCCTGCAATTGACCGATATCCTGATCGGCTGTTTCCGCACGTCGTTGGGCTTCCAAACACGGACCATCCATGCCGAACTCTCTCGTCCCATCCAGACTCTCGTGGATAAATATCACGAAGGCTACGCGCGCATGAAAAAGAGCCGTTGGGCAAATTCGTTTGCGATCAGTCAGTGTTATCTCGAAAACGGAAGGTGGGTCTTCGAGGGCATCCAACGCAATCAAAACGCGAGCAAGCAACCGCAAATGATATAACCCGAAATCTATTTGTCACACAAATCTACCGAAAGGTTGACAGACTCCACATGACCGATCCATCCACCCGACCAGTTCTGATCACCGGTGCCAGCAGTGGCATTGGAAAACACCTCGCCATCCGCCTCGCCGAACGCGGACATCCCGTCTACGCCACGGCGCGGAAGGACTCAGATATGGCGGCGCTGTCCGAAATCCAAAATGTGACGCCGCTACTCATGGATGTGCGGAACGCGGAACAAGTGCAATCGGCATTCGAGCAGGTGACGCGCGCCGGGCGCGGACTGTACGGGCTGGTCAACAACGCCGGCATCGGTCCACTGGGTCTGCTCGCCACGTGGACGGACGAAGAACTGTACGATATTTTTAACGTCAATGTGTTTGGTCCGCACCGCATGACCAATACCTTCGTGCGGCTGTTGATCGAATCGCAGGGGCGGATCGTCAACATCGGCTCACAGGGTGGGATGCTTTCCAAGCGATATTACGGTCCGTATACCATGACCAAACATGCGCTCGAATGTTATACCGAGGTGCTGAACATTGAACTGGGGTCATATGGCGTGCATGTAAGCATCGTCCAGCCGGGAGGGATCATCACGGACATCGGTGAAAAGATGCAGGCGGGGACCCTGTCTCATTTTCAGCGCGCCCAGCCTCCGTTTAAGGAAGAGGCAGACGCCGTCCTCGCCAGTTTCAACGAGCCGGGGCCCGAACCCGATCCCGATGCGCCCGAGTCTGAGTTCAATCGCAAACCATCCTCGCCCGAGATCGTGTGGGAGGCGGTGCAGGACGCATTGTTTAGTGAAAAGCCGAAACTGCACTATCTGGTGGGCACGCACTGGGAGGGCAACCGCGTGATCAACGCCCTGCTCGCCAAACTGCTGGACGAGAACGATAACCCGCAGCACAATTACTCGCGCGAGGAGTTGATCGCGTTGCTGGATAAACATCTGGCGGAGCGAAACGCCGGAGCGTAGACCGGTCGGGTCTTTCTCATTTTCTTGTATAATCCCTGTAAGGAAATACTAATGACAGGGCACACAGAAAAGAAGTCAACTCCATACCCTCTCCCCGCGAAGCGTCCCCGAAGTGATAACGAAGGGGATTGGGAGAGGGACAAACCAACACGCCGATTAATCGTCACAATCAGGGTGAGGTCCTAACCCCGCCCATCCAAAAGTCCGTTTTCATCAGTTACCGACGCTTGAATTTTGAAAAGTGAGCCAAGCAATTCAAATAGCAGGGTGTAAAATTACGGAGGAGAATGTCGTATGGATCCAATTTCACTTGCCCCTCTTGCCATCAGTGCATGGAAATTACTCGAACCGTATGCTATGAAACTGGGAGGCAAACTCGTTGAGAAAGCAAGTGAATCCCTGCCTGACGTAGTGAGCAAAATATGGGACACCGTGAAAGCAAAAATGGAATCCAAACCTGAAACGCAGAACCTGCCTGCGGACTTGGCTAAAGCACCTGATGATGAAGACATACAAGGTGCGTTCAAATATCAACTCAAAAAATTACTTGAGAACGATGAAGCATTTGCAAGGCGACTCGATGAATTGGTCAACGAAGCAAAACAGGTAATATCCTTTTCAGCCGACATGAAGGGCGACGGTGCGATTGCACAGGGAAATGATTCGGTTGCAGTTGGCAGGGGCGGTATTCATATTGGCGGGAATGTTTCAGAAAGCAACATCATCGCGGGGAATGCCAATGTGATCAATGACAAGAAGAAAACAAAGAGAAAGAAATAAAGATTTGCACTAACACCAGGGCATCACAATGGAAAAGAAAAAAGTGCTTCAAAAATTATTGAACGGAACAGCAACAAAGAAGGAAGTTGAGTTGCTAAAACAAGCGCTTGCCAATGGCGAAATTTTCATAGGCAGGGATGTAAATCGTTCTGTTGTAATCATTGGAAGCGGGAATAAAGTTGAACTTACATCCGAGGCTTTGAGCCTTCTCAAGCCTGATGCCTCGATAGAAGAACCTGTTGAAGGCGAGCCACCTTATATGGGCTTGCGTTACTTTGACACTGCCGATGCAGACTTGTTTTATGGTCGCGAGTCATTGACCCGCGAACTCGCCGAGCGTGTTTCAAAAGAATCTTTTCTTGCGATCGTGGGTGCATCGGGAAGCGGGAAATCCTCTGTGGCCCGGGCTGGACTCATCCCTATGTGGAAGAAAGAACATGTAGAGCGAGGCGTAGTCTACGTCATCACGCCTACCGCTCACCCATTGGAGAGTCTTGCCGCCAGTTTGACGCGCGACTCCGTATCAGTTACAGAGACATCCACATTGATTGACGACTTGAAAAATGATGCTCGCGGTCTGCGGCTGCATGTTCGCAAAATGCTGAGTCGTTCGCGAGAGTCGCATATGTTGCTAGTAGTTGACCAATTCGAAGAGATTTTTACCTTATGCACAGATCTCGCCGAGCGTAAGTCATTTATCGAAAATCTTTTATCGCTCGCGGACGAAGAGAATAATGTGGCACACGTGGTTATCACCCTCCGTGCAGATTTCTACCATCTTTGCGATAAATACGAAGGCTTACGTTCCGCGCTAGGCGCTCATCAAGAATTCATTGGCGAAATGACTCAGGATGAATTGCGCGAAGCGATCACCGCGCCCGCAGAAAACAACGGCTGGGGCTTCCAAGCACGCTTGGTGGATTTGATTCTTGAAGACGTTGGCATAGAGCCAGGTGCATTGCCTTTGCTCTCGCATGCTTTACTCGAAACGTGGAAGCGTAAGCAGGGAAACACGCTGACTCTGCAAGGTTACTACGAAGCAGGCCGCGTAAAGAAGGCAATTACCCAAACCGCGGAAAGTGTGTATAACAAACTCTCACAGGAAGATCAAACAATCGCGCGCAATATTATTCTGCGACTGACAGAATTGGGCGAAGGCGGGCAGTATACCCGCCGCCGCGTAAAAATTAAAGAACTGGGGCAAGCCAAAGCGCCGGAAGCAGTAGCAAGAGTTCTTAACACCCTGACCGACGCACGTTTGGTAACAACCGAGCAGGACAGCGCGGAAGTAGCACACGAGGCTCTAATCCGTGAATGGGGAACTCTGCGCAAATGGCTGGATGAAAATCATGAGAGTTTGCTCATTCACAGGCATGTATTTGATAGTTCATTGACATGGGAGCGCAATCAAAAGGACGCAGGTGACTTGTATCGGGGATCTCGGCTGATACAAGCACTCGAATGGGCAAAAAGCCATTCTTCAGAACTGAACACTTTAGAATTAGAGTATATACGGGCTTGCCAAGCCGAACATAGCAAAGAACGGCGGAGAACCCAATCTCGGTGGGCTGGCATCTTAGGAGCAATCGTATTTTCCTTGGTCACTGGAGGATTAGCTCTAACCGGTCAGTTGAATCTCTTCATCTACCGTCCATTATCAATAGAATGGATAACAGTGCCAGCAGGATACTTCCAGATGGGAAGTGACAATGGCGATTCTAGTGAAAGACCTATACACGCTGTATTTCTTGACAGTTTTGAAATTGGGAAATATGAAGTCACTAATGAACAATACTATCAGTGTGTAAAAGCTGGAGTGTGCTCACTTCCTCGAAACGATAGGTATAATTCCTCTGAATATTCTGACCACCCCGTAACAGATGTAAGCTGGATTGATGCCAACGCATTTTGTGAATGGAACGATCGCAATGGCCGCCTACCTTCTGAAGCGGAATGGGAAAAAGCTGCTAGCTGGAACGAAAAGAAACAACAAAAACATATTTATCCATGGGGAAATGACTCGATAGATTGTTCTTTTGCAAATCATCTAGGTGAAAACGGGGCATGTGCAGGAGACACGACCTCAGTTGGAAGTTATCCGGAGGGGCAAAGCCCATATGGCGTTCATGACATGGCAGGTAATGTCTTAGAATGGGTAGCTGATTGGTATAGTGTAAATTACTATGCTACATCGCCGAACTCCAACCCAGTTGGTCCAGCAAGCGGTGAGTATCGTGTTTTGAGAGGAGGTATGTGGAATAGTGGTGAATATAATTTGCGCACATCTACTCGCCTTTGGTATCTCCCATCCTACTCTGATGCAATATTTAGTGGCTTTCGCTGTGCTCGCGACATTGACACCCAATAGACTTTATCAAATCATTATTTAGCTCATCGAGTTTGGGGTGATTAGGAAGGGTCAAACTAATACATCTTCCTCTTCACCTCAACCTCAGGATGCGCCAGCTCATCCTCCCTCGCGGGGAACACCTGCACTGCACACGCCTTGAACTCGAGAATCTTCGCCTCAGGGTCGAGGACGTCGGTCGTCAGGATAGTTGCGGCGTTGTCGGCGAAGTATTCAATACACAGACTTCGACTGTTTGTAATTAGATTAATTCGTCTTGAACCCATCCTTTTGTCTTCCTTGGCTTTTTGCTGGGTTTAACAGCTGCATCTACATCAACATCCTCGGCAGGGATTGGAACGTCAGGATCATACACCATTGAAATTAACCTAAGTTGATCACCTCTTCCTTGTCGCCAAAATTCAACTATTCTCATATCTTTCATTTTTCGCGAGCCTGTGTACTGACTTAAGTCCAGCATATATGCTTCAAAAATTCTTCCCGGACGTTTGCTTACTGTAACTCGCGAGCTAACCTTATGTATTAAGCGCAAATCCATCAATTCTTGGATTAACTCGTAGCGCACCTTATTTTCGTCTTTATCGACAAGAAACACATTTGCTTTTGCACGTTTCAGGCAGAAATCCCTAACCTTCCTAAATTCAGCCTCCAGAAGGGAATTATCATCTAGAGTATCACGTCTTAACTCCTCGCGTTTGGAAGAATCGTAATCACCAGCAGCATGATTGATATCCTCGCTACCAATTTTATTTCCTCGATGCTTTGTATCATGTGTTCGAGCAAAGTCAATTGAACGCCGAAAAATCCCAAGAAAATCCCGGGCTACTCCACCACTAGCTAAAACTAATCGATCAATAGCTTCTTCCACCATAATATCTCTTGGCGAAACTTCAATTTCATCAATAAATCTGTTCAGAATTCTGCTTAGAAAATCCTTCGCTAGTAGATATTTTTCAAGTGACAAATCTAAATCAATTTCATCCGCGTCATCGCCAATCTTAACCCCAACTGGAGGGTTTCCATGAATATACCAATCGGTTCGATGCCGGATTGTTCCTATTTTCAACCAAAGGTTATTACCTTTGCCTATGGAATGAAAATAATCCACGACTCTTGCCTGATCAGAACGTGGAATATGATATAGGTCGTCAAGAAACAAATACGAATCGTCACCAGACAAATCCGCCATTCGTCTGAAGATATTTTGATAATCCATAATGTGACGTCTCAAATAATCTGTTTTTGAGTCCACATACTTTGCTTCTATTTCCTGACCTTGGGAATTAGTAATTTTATTAGTGACTTGCCCAGAGGTGGATACGACTTGTGCTTGCAGACCTCCACTGATCGCTTTATCGGTCGAATTCTCCTCGCCAGAGCGTACTTTCTGAGTTATTTCTACACCATCGGGCGCATAAAGCAAGTTGCTTAATCCTTTAACCTGCGTCCTTAATTCCTCTGCTAACTTTTGGGCTTGTTCTTTATTAAATGGCGGCCGGCTTGGCTCATTTCCAAATAATTTCCAAAAAGTCTTCTTTGTTTGGGGGTGTATCGCTGCTGTTTCAAGCCATATTGCGAATTCTGAAAACGTTTTGATAAGTACACTTAGTAGCACATCAGGATAGGGATGACCCTTGAATGATTCCAAGTCAACATAAGCGATGGGGCGGCGATTAAGTGTTAAATCACTGGCTGCCTTTTTCAGTAAACTTGTTTTCCCAGATCCTCGCCTACCAAAAACAATATGGTGGCGTCTACTTTTAGCCCTTTCCAATGTACCTGCAGCAGGTTCAACAAAACGTGGAATTGTGTCTTCGCTCGCACGAGTAGACTCCTCTATCCGTATAGATAAAGCTGTTATCTTATCTGATGAAAGAAATAGGTTGGCCATATTCAATACCTCCCCCTCTTCACCTCAACCTCAGGATTCGCCAACTCATCTTCCCGCGCCGGGAACACCTGCACCGCGCACGCCTTGAATTCAGGGATCAACGCCTGCGGGTCGAGCGCGTCGTTCGTGAGTAAATTTGCAGCGGCTTCGGCGAAGTGCCACGGGATGAACACCACACCCACTGACGTTTTCTCGGTGACGGTGGCGCGCAGGACAATTTCGCCGCGGCGTGACGTCACACGCACGGGCGTGTTGTTCGTGATACCGTGCATCTCCGCGTCCGCGGGGTGCATCTCCACGCGCGCTTCGGGGTACGCCTCATTCAACGCCGAGTTGCGCGTCATCGTGCCGCCGTGCCAGTGTTCGAGCAGGCGTCCCGTCGTCAAAATGAACGGATACTCGTCATCGGCTTGCTCCATCACCGGCACATAATCCAGCGGGATGAACTTGCCGCGCCCGCTGGGGAACGTCTCTTTGAACAACGTCGGCGTGCCGGGATGATCCATATCCGGCACCGGATATTGCAGACCGACCTTCGCGATGCGCTCATACGTGATGCCCGCGTAATCACTGTTGACGGACGCCATCTCACGCAGGATCTCCTCCGGCGAGGCGTAATCCCATTTGGATGAAGAGCCACGGTTCAATCTACGCTCGAGCCTGGTCGCCAGATCGCAGAGAATTTTCCAATCTGGACGCGCCTGTCCACGGGGCGAAAGAGCCGTCCGCACGCGTTGGACTCTCCTATCCGTGTTGGTGAACGTCCCATCCTTTTCCGCAAACGAAGCCGCGGGCAAGAAGACGTCCGCAAACGCCCCTGACTCGTTGATAAACAAATCCTGCGCCACTAAAAATTCGAGATGCGTCATGTGCTTGCGCGTCTCGTTGAGGTTCGGCTCAGACATCATCGGGTTCTCGCCCATGATGAACAACGCCCGCACCCCACCTTCGTGTGCATGAGAAAGGATCTCTGTCGTTGTGAGACCAAGCTTGCGCGAGAGACCCCCGGGCTCGATGTTCCAGGTCTTCTCCCATTTGACGGCGTTATCTTCATTGTCCACGCGCATGTAGCCGGGATAATGGAACGGCATCGCGCCCATGTCGCTCGCACCCTGCACGTTGTTCTGCCCACGCAGCGGG
>NZ_JBXMTI010000160.1:0-58267 GCF_057083605.1 Candidatus Villigracilis sp.
GGAGGCAAAATCCCATGTGCGCGGGATGGCGAATAAAGGGTCAATTCATTATCATTTGAGAGTTCCCAAGGAGGCTGATATGACAGATGTTATTAAGGAAGATCAAGTTCTGGATTGTTCTGGAATGCTTTGTCCCATGCCTGTGGTGAAGGCATCCAAGGCAATGAAGGAACTTGAATCTGGGCAGGTATTAAAAATGATAGCTACTGACCCTGGCGCACCACCAGATATGGAAGCATGGAGCCGCCAAACAGGGAATGAAATGCTGCGCTCCATGACGGAAGATGGCAAGTTTATTTTCTTTTTGCGTAAGAAATAAATCTACTTTCGCGTTGAGCGGCACTCAACGCGAAACCAACTTTTATACGGAGAAATATCATGTCAAAGTCTGATCCTAATGCCCCAAAGAGACTTGCTCTTATCGCAAGCAAAGGAACACTTGACTGGGCCTATCCCCCGTTCATTCTCGGCAGCGCGGCAGCCGCAATGGGCTGGGAGGTAGGCATTTTCTTTACCTTCTACGGCCTTACATTGTTGAAGCCAGAACTCACCGCCGCTGTCTCACCTTTGGGAAACCCTGCCATGCCAATGAAAATGCCCTTTGGCCCCGAAGGATTCCAAAACATCAACTGGCCCATGCCCAACCTACTCATGGCAAATGTACCGGGCTTTGAAAGCGTGGCAACTAGTTTGATGAAACAGACCTTTCATAACAAAGGCGTTGCCACTGTTGAAGAGCTGCGCAGTGCTTGTCTTGATATGGATGTGCGTTTAATCGGCTGCCAGATGACGATGGACGTCTTCGGCTTCAAGCGCGAAGATTTCATCAAGGAATGTGAGATCGGTGGCGCGGCAACCTTCCTTGAATACGCCGCGGATGCGGAAGTTCAGTTGTTTGTATAAACGCCTCGGACTTAAATGGCGGCTGGTTCCGGTGACCGCCGCCTTTATTTCACCTGACATCGATTCGGATTTCTGAAAAAAGGAGCTGGTAATGGAAAAGCTTGATATCCAAACTGGGACAAGTGGAAATATTGCAGTTGTGACCGTTGTTGGAAGAATTGATTCTGAGACATCCCCAAAACTCGATGCAGAATTAACTAAACTGGTTGGAGGCAACACCAAGCTTGTTCTTGACCTAAAGGGCGTGAACTATATGTCTTCAGCCGGTATTCGTGCAGTCATCAAAGCTGCGCAAGCGGCAGAAAAATCTGGCGGTGTAGTGAAGCTGGCCTCCATACCTGAAGATGTGCAATCAGTTTTATACACTGTCGGCTTAACTCAGAAAGTTGGCACGTACCCAACAATTACTGAAGCAATTGCAAGCTTCTAGTACTCATCTCAATAGTGTCACCCTGAGCGACAGCGAAGGGTCTCGCATCGAAAGTACGAGACTCTCACCTGCACCGAACGCAGGTACGGTGTCCTTCGGGAGAGCGACACGGTGTTTTTGAGATCGCTATTAGTTATCAAGGAGAGGGCAGTTATGTTGTGGAAGACGAATGATGCTGATACCAAGAAAATTTTGTACGTTCAAACTCATGGAGAGAAGGACCCTGAACGTACCGCAACTCCATTTTTCCTTGCCACGGCGGGAGCGGCAATGGATAATGAAGTTTGCATTTACTTCACAATGAACGGGCCGCAATGTCTGGCAAAAGGTAACGGCGATAAGATCATTATTCCACGCAAGGGCGGAAACGGAAAAGAACTCAAATATTTTATCGACCAAGCGCAAGAGATTGGCGTACGTCTGCTTGTCTGCCAGCCTTCACTTGATCTACATGGCTACACCATGGATGACATGATCGAAGGCGTCGAAATGATCGGCGGCGCGGCGTTCAATGACATGGCTTGCGATGCCGACGCGGTGATCGCTTTTTAAGAATTTACCGCTAAGAGCGCAAAGATTTTTTAAAAGAATTTCTTAGCGTTCTTCGCGTGCTTTGCGGTTCAAAAAATGGAGGCATATGTGTCAACCACTTTAGAAAACTGGAATCCAGGCAAGGCTGAAAATCGTCATCCCGAAGCGACTTATGAAGAAAAGGAACGCCTTTTTCTCGAAGTCAAAGATGATGTGCGTTACAAAGACTTCATCTACGGTTGTTATGAATGCGGGATTTGCGTCTCTGCCTGCCCCTCAGCGCGCTTCTATGATTTCAGCCCGCGCGTCATCGCTCAGGCAATCGCGCGTGAAGATGTCGAGCGAATTTACGATATCATCACCGAAGACATTTGGAATTGCGCGCAATGTTTTTCGTGCGTGCGTTGTCCGCGCCAAAATAATCCTGGGGGCTTGGTTACGATTTTGCGCGAAGTCTCTCTCAAAAATGGATTGCAAGAATCAAAAGATGCGTTGCAAGGCTACAGCCGTGTGATCTACAAGGTCATGCTCAAGGGCAATCAAGTCTCGCCCGATATGCTCCAGCCTGATTTCTTCCCCGATTGGGGTCCCTGGGTTCAGGACTTCTCGCAAAACATACATGTCTGGCGCAAAGCCATTCCTATGGATTCGATCCGCGGACTCACCGATGTCGCCTGGCGCACGGACCGCAAAACGCTGCTGGAGCTTTACACCATTTGGTTTGAGTCGGGCAACATGGACATCATCAAGGAACTGGATGAAAGCTTATACGACCTGTTGACTGAAGTGATGCAGGAAGAGTTGGAAGAAGGATAGAAAGAGAATTAGATGACTAGAGATTGGTTGGTCGAGGCGTGACCTTTGACTTTCGACCTTCGAAATTTTTTACTGGTTCCACTCTGAGAAATGGAGAAACCTAATGACCGAACTTACTACTGTTGAACAGATCCTTGAACGAAAATCGCATCCCGTTGTTCGCGATGCATCCGTCGCGCCGACCGAAGATATGCATGATCGGTTATTGGAACTTGAAGCCAAGGGAGAGATCATTCTGCAAAGAATAAAAGGTGATTATGTTGAGTTCCCTACAAAATATGGGCGCATGAAAAAGATTCCCATTGAGCATACCTGGCATCACAAATCCTGCGGTCATTGCGGACACATCCCGGGCTACGCTTCATCCATCCTCTGGCTGCACCGCCAATTCAACCTGGATTATCACGACCCTACAGATCAAACTTCCTGTACAGGTTGGAACTATTACGCCTCGGGCGCATCCAATGCGGTGGGACAAGCCGCAGTGATGTCGCGCAACTTTGCTGCCGCTTATGAAACGGGATATTTCCCGATGATCCATTGCGGAACATCATTCGGACATTACAAGGAAATCCGCGAACAACTGGTACATCATAAGGAATTGCGTGATGACGTCCGTCGCATTCTCGATAAGATGGGCAAGCCGCTTGTTATCCCCGAAGAGATTGTCCATTACAGCGAGTGGGTTTATGCCATGCGAGACCGAATTGCGGAGCGCCAACTCGTGGACATGAGTCCCATCACCGCAACGGTTCATCCTGCCTGTCACTACTATAAGATCGTCGCCGAAGACGCCATTTATGACCCCGAAATCTACGGTGGGCAGCGCACTGCGGTTGTCACGGCGCTACTCGAAAAACTTGGCATCAACGTCGCAGATTATTCCACATGGTTTGATTGCTGTGGATTTGGTTTCCGGCATGTGTTGGTGCAGCGTGATTTCACTCGTTCTTATGCGGTGCTTCGCAAAATCGAAACTATGATTAACGAAGCCAATCCCGACCTGACCGTGACACATGATACGGGTTGTGTAACGACATTGGATAAGAGTCAATTTGCTGCAAAGGCACATGATCGTAAAGTAGGTGTGCCCGTTCTGTCTGACGCGCAAGTTGCGGCGTTGGCGATGGGCGCGCATCCGTTCCGCGTAGTGCAATTCCACTGGCATTCCACAGATTGGCGTCCTTTCCTTACTAAGCTTGGAATCAATTGGCAGAAATATTGGGATGAGTTCCAGGGCGATCTCGATCAAATCCGCGCAGGCACGAAATCTGGAATCACCTGGCAGGATGCAGATCAACCGATCAACCTAACGGCGTAAATAATAAGTCCGCTGGTTGAGTAGCCCTGAGCGCTTGTTGCGAAGGGCGTATCGAAACCAGCAGTGAATGGTAAACAGAAAATTATTTCAAGGCACAGGTGGTTTCGACTGCTAGCGTCTCGACCACCGGATACTTCGGAGGAACAAACATGACATCTGGAAAAGTACTCATCATTGGCGGTGGACCATCGGGGCTTGAGTCCGCGCGGTGCGTGGCTGAACTGGGCGGGGAAGCCATACTCATTGAAAAACGCGAGCGTCTCGGCGGTACACCTGACCGCGAGAATTACGCCAAGTTGACTCATCATTGGCGTGATGCATCTGAAGCCATGGCTGAAATGGCTTTAGCGGTCACAAGCAACCCGAACGTGCAGGTGAAGTATCAGGCCGAAGTGAAGTCCGTGGCTGGGAACGCTGGGGATTTCACGGTTGAGATTGAAGCGAGTGGCGCAGCCGAATCCCTTAATGTGGGTGCAGTCATTGTCGCAACAGGATTCCAGCACTTCGATCCGGGTCGCGCGACGCAATACTATAACTATTATTCGTTTCCCGACGTCATCACACTCACTGATCTCGAAAAGATGTTGCGCGAACATAATGTGGTGCGCCCGTCGAATGGCGAAGTGCCGAAGAAGATCGCGTTCGTGCAATGTGTGGGATCGCGTGATCGCCAGATTGGAAATGAATATTGTTCAAAAGTTTGTTGTGGCATTGCGAGCAAACAGGCAATTGAATTGCGCGAGCAAATCCCTGATTCAAAAGTTTTCATCTTCTACATTGACATGCGCATGTATGGTTATTGGGAAAATGAAATCTACTGGCCCGCGCAGGAAAAGTATCACGTCAATTACATAAAGGGCGTGATCAGCGAAGTATTGCCGAAAGGCAATCAACTGCTGGTGCGCGGCGAAGATACAACGATGTCCCGCCCGATGGAAGTGACGATGGATATGATCGTGCTTTCGGTTGGCATGGAGCCCAGTGCGGGCACGCGTGCCGTTGCGCAACTGCTTGGCATTCAACAAAATAAATATGGCTTCATCGAAGCGGGCGGCGCTGGTGGTCTTGACCCCGTCGCGACCTCGAAGGAAGGCATCTTCGTTGCGGGCGCTGCATCAGGCCCTGCTGACCTGGATGATTCAATTTCACAGGCAGGTCTCGCCGCGGCGCGGGCAGTCGCATCTGTTCGCAAAGCGATGGCAATTGCATAACATGGCTTTACCTCAGCGACAGAGTCACATCGTTAAACAAAAAACGGGACCTGATGATCCCATCCTTGAAGAGACCTTGCAGGAAGCGCTGAAGCAGGTTTCTTCGGATGATGTGGTCGCGATTGCAGATGAACTTGCCGAACGCCACGCCCGTCTCTTTTCTGGATTTCGAGTTGATTCTCCTAACTGGGCATCCTCCTTCGCTGACATCGCTGCCGCTGTCACACACACGCGAGCCAATGCGAGAACAATTACGAATTACTTTGCGCAAGGCGGCTACGCCATCTTCAATGAATTACTAAACGGCGACGCGCCAACTCCAATACGCGTGGCTACGTTTGTTGAGAAGGTGAATGCACTGGATACAAGACTTGCCCTGGAACTTGCCTCTGGACTTTTACACAACACATCGCCCAATGAATATTGGTTATGGACGCGCTGGCTGTGGGACCCAACCACAGGCACTGGCATTCTGCCGTTGCTTGCAGGCAGCACACATAACCTGCTGGCAGATAATCTCGCGGACGGATATGCCCGCGTAGGTGCGGTTTCGGCGATGAGTCTAAAGTTTGGCGAAGGTACAGGCTTGTGGACGGATGCGTTGATGGCGAATGAAAAACGAGCACAATTCGCCAATAGCGCGTTTCTGGCTTGTGCTTATAACGTTTATCTTTATGGCACAACCAGTTGGCGATTAAGTCGTGAGTTCAATAATTTATTGCCATCCCTGCCGAACATGGCAAGGAAGTTGCTGGGATTGAAGAAGATAAAAGAAGATCCACCGATGGTCGAGTAGGGCGAAGCCCGTATCGAGACCATCAAGTAACCTGAAAACATGTGGTCTCGATATGCCCCTCAAAGAGCATTCGGGGCTACTCGACCACCGAGTATGAATAAATAGGAGACCATAATTTATGGCTGGTCCGATTAAAGCAAAATATGTGGAAAAAGAACATGTCGTCGTAGACGGCGTGGATATTTCTGGTCACTGGAACCGCATGTTCGAACAGCGGACGATCTTCGAGTACACGCCCGAACTCATTGAGAAAATCGCTGACCTGCCAAATGCGGAATCGTTTGCCAACTGCTATCAGTGCGCCAAGTGCGTCCCTGTTTGCCCGGTGGACGTGGTTGGCAATTATGGTCCGCGCAAACTTTACCGTTATGCCCAAACTGGCATGGACCTGACCGAAGCGCCCGAACTTTGGCTTTGCACCACATGCAAAAATTGTCTGCGCGTCTGCCCCAAAGAAGTGGACATGATCAAGATCATGCCCGCCGTGCGCGAGCAGGCGATTCTCGAAGGCAAGTTTGTCCCTGCGGAATTGCAACAGGCATTTGAAAACACAGCCAAGTCGGGTAATCCGCTTGGGCAGCCGCAGCGCAAACGTGATGCGTGGATACAGAATGCGGGTGTGCCAATTCCGATCATCAAGGATTTGGGTCGCCCTGTAGATGTACTTTGGTATGTTGGCTCATATCCTTCCTATCATCCGCGCGGCATTGACGCAGCATCTGCGGCGGCACGTATCTTCGCCGCACTCGGCATCGACTTTGCCATCCTCGGCAAAGAAGAAAAAGACGACGCCGACTCACAGCGTTTGGCTGGCGAGAAGGGACTCTTCGAAATGATGACCGAGTACAACATCGAGACCTTCAACAAGTATGAGTGGAAGGAATTGGTTGTCACTGGTCCGCATGAATTGAATGCCTTCAAGAACGTGTACCCAAAATATGGTTTTGAGCGCCCTGTGCTTCATTACACAACTTTTCTTGCGCGTTATCTTGATCAACTCAAGCCGCTGCTTAAACATGAAGTTAATGTAAAAGTCACCTATCATGATCCATGCTATCTCGGACGTCACAACGGCGAATATGAAGCGCCGCGCAAACTGCTCGAAGCCATCCCTGGCGTGGAACTGGTTGAGATGGCTCGCAATCGCGAAAACGGATATTGCTGTGGCGGCGGTGGCGGCGGCATGTGGATGGACTCATTTACGCAGAAGCACACCACCATGCGTCTCTCCGAAAAACGCGCAATGGAGGCTGCGTCCACGGGTGCGAATGTTCTGGCGGTGGCCTGTCCGTTTGAAGTTTCACGTTTCGAGGATGCGGTCAAGTCCACGGGCAATGAGCATGTTGGCGTGTTGGATATTTTGGAGTTGCTGGATAGATCCATGCGTGGAGAATAATCCGATGGTCGAGTAGCCCCGTGTTGGTCGGGGCATATTGGGACCATCATGTAACCTGAAACCAAAATATTTCATGAATAGTAGTGGTCTCGATATGTTCCTCGCTGTCGCTCGGAACTACTCGACCACCAGACGAAAATGTAACGGGAGATTTTCTGAATGAACATAGTAGTTGCAATCAAACATATCCCCAGCATCGCCGATGACCTGCCTGTCAAAGGCAATAACGTAGACTTTGACTCAGTGGATTTCGTGCTCAATGAATTCGATGAGCAGTCCATTGAACAGGCTGTGCTGGTGAAGGAAGCCGTCGGTGGGACGGTAACCGTCGTCGGGGTGGATTTGATCGGGGAACTCGATAGTGTGCTTCATCTTGCCTTGGCAAAAGGTGCGGATAAGGCAGTCAAAATAACGGGGGATGATCCAGCCGCAGATTCACATATGCAAGCCAGATGGCTGGCGGAAGCGATCAAAGGCATGTCCGCGGATATTATCTTTGCAGGCGTGCAGGCCTCAAACGACCTCGACGGTCAGATCGGACCGATGATCGCTGCATATCTCGACATGCCATACATTGGCGGAGTCAGTTCGGTGGAAGTCTCTGACCATACGGCTACTGTAAATAAAGAATTTGCAGGCGGATTTGGCGCGAAGTATGCCGTGACTTTGCCGATGGTGGTTGGCGTACAAGCTGCATCCAAGCCGCCGCGCTATGCACCTATCAGTAAAGTGCGCCAGATCGCGCAAACCGCAACAGTTGAAAAAGTCGCACCTTCAGGTGACGGAACAGGCGCGGGGCTAATGATGAAAAAGATGGCTCCCCCCGTGGTGACAGGCCATGCCGAGATGATCGGTGGTTCGTCAAAGGAAGTCGCCGCGAAGATCGTGGAGTTGTTGAAGAGCAAGGGTCTTGCGTAATTTCGTCATTGCGAGGGCGCACTTGTTCTTTGCCCGAAGCAATCTCCAAGATGATTAGGAGATTGCTTCGTCGGGAAGAACACCCTCCTCGCAATGACGATAACAGGAGAAAAATATGAGCAATGATATTTTCGTAATCACCGAACACATGGATGGAAAATTTTCCGATGTGTCGTTTGAAATGGTTGGGAAGGCCAAAGAGTTGGCGTCTGCTTTTGGCGGGCAGGCAGTTGTGGTCGTAGTTGGAAGCGGATTGTCAGCGAATGTCTTCGCGTCTGATGCAACGATCCATGTGGACGATGCCGCGCTGAGTCAATTCAATCCCGAAGCGTACGGCAAAGTGATCGAAGCGTTGGTCAAAGAAGAGTCTCCGCGACTAGTCATGTTCGGTTGGACAGCAACAGGCATGGACCTGGCTGCGTGGCTTTCAGCTCGTCTTGGTAAGCCATGTGTTGCGTATGTCAGAGACTTGTGCATTGAGAACAATGCGCTTGTCGTGAACAGTCAGGTTTACGGCGGCAAGATGATTGCGGAAGTTGCGCCCGAAGGTGACATGGCAATTGTCGCGGTGCTGGCGGGTTCGTTCCCTGCTGATGCAGGTCAAGGTTCAACGGCTGCGACTCAAATTGCTTCGCCTGTTTCGTTGGATGGATTGAAAGTCAAGTTCATGGAAGCCATCAATCCTGCGGGCGGCGATGTGGATATTACCGCGCAGCAGAAACTTGTTTCGATCGGGCGTGGTATTGGCAGCAAAGATAATGTGGAACTTGCTGAAGAGTTGGCGCAAAAACTTGGCGCAACAGTTTCGTCATCACGGCCTGTAGTGGATGCGGGCTGGCTGCCGCGTACACGTCAGGTTGGCAAGTCGGGTCTCAAGGTCAAGCCGAAGTTGTATCTCATGCTTGGCATCTCTGGCGCGCCTGAACATTTGGAAGGCATGAAAAGCGCCGAGTTGATCATCGCGATCAATACGGATAAGAAAGCGCCGATCTTCAACGTAGCACATTATGGTGCGACAGCTGATCTGTTTGAAGTTGCGGAAGCAATGTTGGAATTGCTGTAATTCCGTCATTGCGAGGGCGGTGCTTTTCCGTCCGACACTTGCGCCGCACGCCAGTGCAGGTGAGCAATCTCCACCGCAGTGTTGGAGATTGCTTCGCCGCAAAGAGCAAGTGCGCGGTTCGCAATGACATAATGTTTTCGGGAGGGTACGTTGCTCACTACGATTGAACGAATTGCGTTTGTTGTATTGGCACTGGTTTCGGTGGGGTTCACATTACATGGAATAAAAACAATTGTTGACTCGGTTCGCAAAGGACGCTCTGCGCCTGAGTTGAAAAATATTCCTGCAAGTTTGATCAGAGCGGGGATCACTGTTTTATTTCAACGCACCATTTTTCGCGCGCGCAAAATTTTAAGCACGATTCACCTTGGGTTGTTCTTTGGGCTTATCACATATGCGTTTGTAAACCTTGTTGATGTTCTCGAAGGTTTCATCCCTGGCTTTGAATTGGCGTATGGTGGAAAGAATCTCGATTTCCCGTTTTTGAATTCAAGTGCTGTCAACATCTTCAACCTCATCGCTGATCTGATGAGTGGCGCGCTTCTTTTTAGTATTACTGTTTTTCTTGTACGTCGTTTCATCGTAAAAGACAAACGTCTTACTTATCGCGAAAATGTTTTGTTGAATCCAAAAGTCAAAGATGGCGGACAAAGCAAAGATTCTCTCATCGTTGGCGTATTTGTGATCCTACACGTTGCTGCTCGCCTGCTTGGTCAGGCATTTCGACTCACCGATGGTGCTGATCCGTTCATGCCGATTGCAAGTTTTCTCAACGGCACCTTCGGCGGCGCTTCGCAAGCGGGCGTACATGTTGCGTGGTGGGTCAGCCTGTGTTGGGTGCTTTATATTCTTCCGTACATCACGCGCAGCAAGCACACGCACTTCACAGTCGGGCCGATCAATCTCGGGTTGGCAAAACAAAATCCGCGCGGACAACTCGACCCTGCTGTTCCCGTTGGCACGAAACTTGATCCTGGTGCGAAGTTTTTGCACGACCTTTCATGGAAACGTGTTTTGGATTCCTATGCCTGCGTGCAATGCAATCGCTGTCAGGATGTCTGCCCCGCGAATTTCTATGGACGCCCGCTCTCACCTTCGGCATTGGAAGTTAACAAGCGTTATCTCATTAAAGAGGCGACCTTCGGTTCACACCCCGACCGACTCCTGCTCCCGCTTACTGAGACGATTATCTCCGCTGAGGCAGTTTGGTCTTGCACCACATGTCATGCCTGCGTCGGTATTTGTCCCGTTGGCAATGAACCCATGGCAGACATCATCGATATTCGCAGGCGTTTATTAATTGACGGAGCAGAAATTGACAGCGGCGTGCAGAATGCCTTGCAGTCTCTTGCTACAAACGGCAACTGGATGAACAAAGGCAAACGTTTGCGCGGGCGCTGGGCAAAGGAGATGGAATTCCCTGTTAAGAATGCAACCGAAGAACCCGTGGAGAATCTCTGGTTTGTAGGCGATACAGCCTCATTTGATGAGCGTGTGATTCCAAATACAAAAATGGTCGCGCGAATTTTTAATCAGGCGGGCATGGATTTTGGAATCATGTACCAGAACGAATCCAATGCGGGTAATGATGTGCGCCGTGTGGGCGAGGAAGGTTTGTTCGAACAACTCGTCGAACAGAATATGCAAGCCTTTGGAAAGGCACAATTCAAGAAAATTGTGACAACTGATCCACATTCGTTCAACACATTGAAAAACGAGTATCCGCAGTTTGGAAGCGCATGGGAAGTGAAGCATTACACGGTAGTGCTGGTCAAATTGTTTGAAGAAGGCAAGCTGACAGTAAAAAATAAATTGACGGATTACAAAGTGACTTTCCACGACCCCTGCTATCTTGGTCGCTACAACGGCGGATTCACTGCTCCGCGTAAATTATTGGAATTGGTCGGTGTGGAATTCAACGAAATGCCGCGCAACTGTGAGAACTCGTTCTGCTGCGGTGCGGGTGGCGGTCAGATCTGGATGGGCAAGGTCGCGCCTGGTGAACGCCCCGCGGAAAATCGAATCAAAGAGGCGTTGACAACGTTTGAGAAAAATCCGAGTGAGAAGAAACAATTGTTTATCGTGACCTGCCCCAAAGATATGATCATGTATTCTGACGCGGTCAAGACCACAGGCAACGAAGGCAGGATCGAAGTCCGTGATTTGATTCAGTTGATCGCGGAAGCGGTAGGTGTGGAAATGCCCATCGAAGCGGAAGCAGTTCCAATTCCCGCGTGAAGCGGTAGGGGCACAGCGAGTCCGTTCAGGCTGATTCGGTAGAACGTCCCGCTGTGCCCGTACAGGTAATTTCAAAAATGTTCAAATGTCCATATTGCGAGTTTAGCGGTAAACGTTCCGAAGTCCATAATCATCTGGTTGAAAATCATGGTGACACTTTGGGCGTGAGAGTGGATGAATTTACGGGTCATACGTTTTTCATTGTGACTTGTCCAGTTTGTAAAGACAGTTACGAGCAGGTTACGAAGAAAGCAAGAAATGATCCAAATTTTGTAAACGAGTATGAGCATGAAATTCGTTTGGTCGTGTTTGATATGTTGTTGTATCACATGCAGGGCGAGCACAAACTAGGAGAATAATATGGCAACAGTTCGTGGATGTAATATTCCTGAAGACCGCTACTACTGGGTGGAAAAACACGCGTGGGCGCGGCTCGAAACAGATGGCACGGTGACGATTGGGATCACCGACGTGGCGCAGAATATGGCGAAAGGCATTGTCAATGCCACGCCAAAGGATGCGGGTCGCACGGTGCAAAAAGGCAAAAGCGCGGGGACGTTGGAAAGCGGCAAATGGGTGGGACCTGTTACATCGCCAGTGACGGGTGAGATCGTGGAAGTGAACGAAGCAATAAAAGCCAAGCCATCGTTGATCAACTCTGACCCGTATGGTGAGGGTTGGTTTGTGAAGGTGAAGCCCGCAGATTGGACAGGCGAAAGCGCGTCACTGGTGACGGGCGAAGCAGCGGTGGCGGCGTATCAGAAGTTTATGGAAGAGCAGAATCTTAATTTTGATAGAGAGTAGATAATTAGACGAATAGAGAATAGTAGGTCGAGTGACTATTCTCTATTCGCTAATATCTTCCCCCCATGATCTTCTACGCCTGCGATATCCCCGAAGACTTGACCTACGACATCGAACACGATGTGTGGATTCGATTCGATGGCGATGTCGCTGTGCTCGGCATGACCGATGTGGCACAGACTCGTTGCGGAAAGATCGCGGCAATCAGCTTTCGGGATGTTGGGAAGAAAGTAGCGCAAGGAAAAACGTTGGCAACGATTGAAAGCGCCAAATGGGTCGGCCCCTTTCCCGCTCCGTTTTCGTGTGAGATCGTAGAAACGAATGAAGATGGTTTTGCGAGAGATATTTTGTTAGCCAATAAAGAGCCGTATACCACTGGCTGGCTCGTGAAAGTAAGACCGATGAATTTGGAGAACGAGCGTGGTCATCTGGTAACAGGTGACGAAGCTGTAGAAAAGTACAAATTGAGAATTAGAGAATTGAAGGTCAATTGTTTGAGGTGTATTGATTGATTTCCAAACGGTGGTCGAGTAGGACTGGGCGCTTTCCAGTCTGTATCGAGACCATATCACGTGGTATTTTGCAAGCTTTATGTTTACATGTTAATGCTGGTCTCGATACGCCCCTCGAAGAGCATTCGGGGCTACTCGACCAGCGGCGATGAAATCTAACGAGGTGAACTATGTCCAACCAAACGAATTCTTACGAAATCCCCACAGATCGGTCCTATGACCGCGAGCATCACATGTGGGCGCAAGTTGATTCTGCAAGCGGCGATGTCTTTGTCGGCATAAACACACTCGGGCTCGCGTCGCTGGGCGATTTGGCTTATGTCACATTGCAGGCGGTGGGAATGCCTGTCAAACGCGGCGAGTCGATGGGGACACTGGAAGCCGCGAAGATGACAGGCGATTTGATCGCCCCAGTCAGCGGGACGATTGTGGCACGAAATGATCAGGCAGTAAGCAACCCCGCATTAGTCAATCAATCGCCTTATGTGGATGGCTGGATGGTTGTCATTAGGCCCAGCGATTGGGAGAATGAGTCAGCACAGTTGGTCTCTGGCGATGGTCTGCCCGCGTGGGTTGACTCGGAAGTCAAGCGTTACAAAAGCCAGGGATGGATTGATTGATGAGGATTCGTACTGCACACCTGCCCTGGCGGGCGGTGCCAGGGACATTCATGTTGCCCGTGAATCGCAAGATGAATCTTGCGGTACTGAGGCTTTTATGAATTGGCGATTAATTACAGACGATAACGTCTCTGCTTCTTTCGGACTCGCGGCGGATGAGGCTCTCGCTCAACGCGTCGGATTGGGGTTGTCACAACCGACACTGCGACTTTACACCTATCGTTCGCATTGCGCGCTTGTGGGTCGTTTCCAAAATGTGGATAACGAAATCCGCGTTGGTCATTGCCGCGAAAATGGAATCACAATTAATCGTCGTCCCACGGGTGGCGGCGCAATCATCATGGGCACAGATCAGCTCGGCGTGGCGTTGACCATCCCTGGGCGCGGTGATGATTCCCTTCGACTAGCCGCTCAGGGCGACGCATACAGCCATGCGCGTGAGTTGATGGGAAATTTCTCGGAGGGTCTCGTGCGTGGATTGAATCAGCTTGGCGTGGAGGCACGATTTCGACGCAAGAACGATATTGAAGTGAATGGCAAGAAACTCGTCGGGCTGGGAATTTATCGCGCACCTTCGGGCGGATTGTTGTTCCATGCAAGCCTGCTTGTGGATCTGGATATTGAATTGATGTTGCGAGTGTTGAACACACCTTTCGAGAAAATTTCCGATAAAGAGATTGACACGGTGGCGGGACGCATTACGACAGTAAGAAGAGAATTGGAGAATTGGATTCCTCTGGACGAAGTGCGGCGCGTCATTGCCGACGGGTTTGCTGGTGCGTTCGACCTGAGCCTTATCCCCGCTGATGGTTTTACACGCGATGAACTTGCAGAGATTGCCAAATTGGAAAACGAAAAATATCTGATGGATGATTGGGTTTATCAAACCACATCCGTGCCTGATACGAACGGCTCGGCGAAAATCAAAACGGAGGCGGGGCTGATTGACGTCAGTGTGACGATGGCGGGACCGACCATCAAAGCGGCGTTCATCGGCGGCGATTTCTTTGCATCGGAAAATGCCGTGGCAGATTTGGAAGCGTCGCTGCGCTGGCACGCGAGTCAGCCTGAGAAGGTTGCGGCGACGATTGAAAAAATCTTTCAGAATAGAAAAAGCGAATTTAACGGGATCCAGCCCGAGGTCATGATCGAGGCGGTGACGAAGGCGGTGAGTCGCGCTCGTGTGGCAGAGAGTCAAATGCGCGCTGATCCGTATGGATGCTATGTCACCCCTGGAGGCGCACATGCCTGAGTTGATCCAGATCACCGAGCCGTTGCGTTTGATGACGGAGGGGCTTGAAATCCTGCGCGCCAATTTTGGCGAGACGATCACATTCCATGCGCCTGGGCTGCGAAAATTTAAGACCGATGAATTCACATCGCAGAATGCGATTGAGTTCGTTTCGATTAGCGTGACGGGGACGGCGTGCGCGTTGAGTTGCGAGCATTGCAAGACGAATGTGCTGCATGGCATGGCGGACCTGCGCCAACACAATGGCTCGCTCTTTGACCTGTGTGCTGATCTTGCTTCGAAGGGCGCACGCGGTGTGTTGATCTCTGGCGGAAGTGATAAGCAGGGACGTGTACCGCTGCTGCCGCACATCAATGATATGAAGCGCGTGCGAAAAGAGTTGGGGCTGGCGATGCGAGTCCATACGGGCGTGCCAGATGAAAGGACTTGTGCCGCGCTGGGTGAGGTTGGCATTGACGGCGCGATGATCGATGTCATCGGTCATCGCGATACGATGCGCGAAGTTTATCATCTCGATTCTGACCCTGAGGATTATGAAAACTCTCTGGCGTGGCTGGAGCAAAATAACGTGCCAACCATCCCCCATATTATTTTGGGATTGCATTTCGGAAAAATGCTTGGCGAGGATAACGCACTGGAAATGATCCTGCGTCACCCACCGAAGACTTTGGTGCTGGTTATGCTCATGTCATTGACGGGTACACCGATGGTGGGCGTCACGCCTCCGCCGTTGGAGGAGATCGGCGCATTCTTTGAAAAGGCTCGCAAGGCGCTGCCATCCACGCCTGTGATGTTGGGATGCGCACGCCCGATGGGAAATATAAAAGTTGAGATCGACCGTCTGGCTGTAAATGCGGGATTGAACGGCATTGCCTATCCCGCGAATGGAATCGTTGAATATGCGCGGCAAAATGGATTGCGCCCGCAGTTTATCAATGCGTGTTGTGGTGTGACGTGGTAAGTACGCGGTGGTCGAGTAGCCCCGTGCAAGTCGGGGCGTATCGAGACCACAACTTTGCAAGTTATTTTTAGTTTTTATGCAACTCGTTGGTCTCGATACGCTCGCTACTCGACCAACAGAGTATTTTAGGAGAACTCATGGCAAAAGTAACTGTACCGTCCGACCTACAAGCCGAGCAATATCAGATCAGCCCAGACTACGTCCGTATCAGCATGGCAGCAGCGATTGAGCTGGGACTGAAACCCGGACGAATCAATCGCTGTGGATGTAATTGCATCAACCTTCTGCAAAATTATCCCGAAGGCTGCTATGCCAACTGCACGTATTGCGGACTCGCACGCGAACGCCCAGGTACGCCTGAAGAAAATACGTTCATCCGCGTGGCATGGCCTCTCTATCCAACGGATTTGGTTGCCGAGAAGATCGCCGAGCGCGAAGCAAATGGCGGAGTCGGACGCGTGTGTATTTCTCAAGTACAGGATCATCGTGCCTATGATGATCTGGTGAACATGGTCCGCCGTGTGAAGAAACCTGCGCCGCAGGTGCCCATGTCTGCTTTGGTGAGTGCAACCACGTTAAATGAAGAACGTCTGCACGTCATCAAGGAAGCGGGCGTGGATATTATCGGTGTCGGTCTGGATGCGGTGACGGAGGAACTCTTTGAAGAAACTCGCGGCAAAGGGACGAAAGGCCCACACAACTGGGATTATCACTGGCGTATTGTCCGCGCCGCACGTGATATTTATGGCGTAATGAAAGTCAACTGTCACATCATCGTTGGGCTTGGCGAAACTGACCGCGAACTTGTGGACATGTTCTATCAACTGAAAGAGGAACAGATCGCAGGCTATCTGTTCTCGTTCAATCCCGAACCTGGTACGGTCATGCAGAATCTGTCCCGTTCCCCCATTCATCGAATGCGGCGCATTCAATTGGTTAAACATCTCATCGAGAATCAAGGCTTATCTCGCGAGGCATTGACCTTCGATGCCGAGGGCAACATTGCCCGGCTCGATGCGCCCGACACCGTGGTGGAAGTCGCGGTCAACACGGGTCTGCCCTTTATGACAAATGGCTGTCCCGACCGTGCAGGGGAAGTGGCCTGCAACCGTCCGTATGGCTCCTATCGCCCAGGCGAAGAGTATCGCGATTATCCTTTCAAACCCAATGCGAATGATTTGATCGTTATCCGCCAGCAGATGCGGTTGGATGAGGTTTGGGCGAATTTGAATCCTGTGGGTGCGTAGGCAGGTAAACACGTATACATGTAAACAGTTAGACACGGAACATGCAACACGTTGCCATGCCGACTGACCACTGATTACTGATAACCGATTACTAATGAATCCAATCCGCCTCCTCAACCTGGGACCCATCCCACCCTTGCAGACTCAGTCCGTGTATCACGCATTGGCTGAGAGGATGACGCGTGACTCAAAGGATGTCATTATCCTATGCCGTCCAAGTGCGCCGTATCTTTGCCTTGGGTATCACCAGGTTTTCGAAAGCACCTTTGATGCGGAGGAATGTCAGCGGCGCGGACTGCCTGTTTTACGCCGAAGGCTCGGCGGCGGCGCAACGTATCTCGACGAGAATCAGATTTTCTATCAGTGCATTTTCCATCACAGCCGCATGCCTGCCATGCTCAAGGATATTTATGCAACTGCTCTCGCTGCGCCCGTCAATACCTTGAAGCAACTAGGTCTCAACGCCGAACTGCGCGACACAAACGAAATCGAAGTGGACGGTAAACGAATCGCTGGCACAGGCGGCGGGCGCATTGACGAGGCGTGCGTGGTTGTCGGCAATCTGTTATTTGATTTTGACTTTGAAGCCATGACCTCCGTATGGCGAACGCCGTCTTCTTCTTTTCGATGGCTTGCTGAAAAAGCGTTGCGCCAACAGCTTGTAACGCTGAATCAACTCGCGATAACCGCTTCACTGGATGAAATCACGGGAATGTTGATCGCTGATTTTTCAAAAGCTTTTAACCGTCCTATACAAATGGATACATTGACCGCCGAAGAAATCTTATCCGCGGACGAAGCGGCACAGGAACTGATCTCGGATGAATTCCTATCATTGCACAAGGAACGTGAAAAAATTATCCCAATGAGTTCCCTGAAAATCTCCGCGCGCGCTTTTATTCATGCAGAGGAAACTCACGTGAATGGCTATGATTTGCGCGGAAGTTTCTGGCTTTCGCAGGATGTCATTCAGATGGCGAAGCTGGAATCGAATCCAATATATGAATGGCAAAGCATTGAAGAGAATTTGCGTGGTATCCCATTCAAAGAATGGCAGGAGCAAATCCATGTTCACTTTTCCAACGAGACCATCTTATCGTAAGGACTCTTTATGACCAATTATGGATTTCTGATCGACCAAAGCAAGTGCATCGGATGTCACGCCTGCTCAACAGCTTGCAAATCCGAGAACCAGGTGCCACTTGGCGTGAATCGCACATGGGTCAAATATGTTGAGACGGGTGCGTATCCTGATGTGCGCCGCCGCTTTCAGGTGACGCGCTGCAACCATTGCGCCAACCCGCCCTGCGTGCGCATTTGTCCCGTCACGGCCATGTATCAGCGCGATGATGGTATCGTCGAGTTCGACCCGTCCATTTGCATCGGTTGTAAATCCTGTATGCAAGCCTGTCCCTACGACTCGATCTATCTCGACCCTGAAACCAACACCGCCGCCAAATGCACGTTTTGCGCGCATCGTTTGGATGTGGGACTTGAACCCGCCTGCGTGGTGGTCTGTCCCGAGCACGCGATCCTGGCTGGCGACTTGAACGACCCCGCTTCAGAAATAAGCCGAAAGTTGTCCACTGCGCAAGCGACAGTTCGCAAGCCCGAGCAGGGTACCGGGCCCAAACTCTTCTACATTAACGGCAATGATTGGTCGTTGCATCCATCTGCTTCACCTGCAAACGAATCGTATATGTGGGCAGATAAAATTACTGAACAGAATACATCCATGTATGAACTGCCTGTATTCCCGTCTTCAACAAAGACATCTAAATCAGGCACACCGCTTCGCACTCCACAGGAACAGGGACGCCCGATGAATGGCCCCATCCAAATCGGCGGACGTGTTGCCGAGCATATGGTTCAAACTGCATACAACGCGCAGCATAAAATTTATTGGCATTGGGAATTGCCAACATATCTTGTCACGAAAAATATCGCAGGTGGACTCTTCATGCTCTTGTGCCTTGGCTCGATGTTCAATATCTTCAACTTTGACTCTGCCACCTTCCTCGCTACAGGTTTCACCGCAATGGTCTTCATGCTCATTACAACCATTCTGCTCATCAAGGACCTCTCACAACCAAAACGTTTCTTGAGTATCCTTCTCCGCCCGCAATGGAAATCATGGGTGGCGCGTGGCGCATACATCATGGTCACATTCACCGCTGTGGCAGGGCTTTGGTGGCTGCTCGAAGGCGCGGCTCAGGTTGGCATCCTGCCCATCGAAACAGTAGCAACTATCCGCCCGTTTGCGGCGTGGATCGTCTTTCCGTTTGCATTAGGAGTCGTCATCTACACCGCCTTCCTGCTCGGTCAAGCCGAGGGACGCGATATGTGGCAGAACAGTTTGCTTCCCTTCCAACTCTTCGCGCAATCGATGATGGTTGCAAGCGGCATGTTCCTGATCGTGAATCTATTCGTCTCCTTTCCCGCTGACTTGCACACTCTTCTCGTTTCGCTATTCCCCGCCAGCATCGCGATCAATTTACTACTGACACTGGCTGGAAAATTCAACTCCTTCGCATCTGAAGTTGCCTTGCTTGGCTATCGCGAAATGACGCACGGAAAATTCCGCAATCACCATTGGTGGGGCGGCATCGCGCTGGGACATGTTGTCCCATTGGCATTGGTACTTGCATTCAGCACGCTTGCACCTGTTGCTGTTGCGTGTTCCGTTGTTGGCTTGTTCTTCTATGAATATGCCTTTGTGATGGCCCCGCAGCATATTCCGAATTCGTAAACAACTCGGTGGTTGAGTAGTCCCGCGCACTCTTCGCGGGACGTATCGAAACCACCAGTCATCAAAAAACTTTATCTTTTCATTCAACATGTTGGTTTCGATACGGCGGACGAGCACCGCCTACTCAACCAACGGAGTAAACATGACAAAAACAAACGCACCTCAAACCTCCGCAGGCACTGCCGTTCCACAATTCACCGCATCTGACCGCAAACCCATCAAACTGACCGAAGTCGTTCACCCCGATGGACGCATCAGCCAGTACCCGCCTCCCGAAGTTTGGGATGACTGGGTTGAATGGGATGGTAAAGAATGGCCCAAGAAAGTTGCGCGGCGATACACCCTTGTGCCAACCGTCTGCTTCAACTGCGAATCGGCGTGCGGACTCCTCGCCTACGTGGATAAAGACAACTACGAGATCCGCAAGTTCGAAGGCAACCCCGTCCATCCTGGCAGCCGCGGACGGAACTGTGCAAAAGGTCCCGCCACGCATAATCAGGTTTACGACCCTGAGCGGATTCTTTATCCATTAAAAAGAGTTGGTAAACGAGGTGAAGGGAAATGGGAACGCATTTCATGGGATCAAGCCTTATCCGAAATTGCGCAGAAAATGCGTGCCAGCCGTGAAAAACGCCGTGATGGAATTGTCTATCACGTGGGCAGGCCTGGCGAAGATGGATACACCAATCGAGTCATTCAAGCTTGGGGTGTGGATGGGCATAACAGTCACACCAATATCTGCTCGTCCTCTGCGCGTGCAGGCTATAACTTCTGGGCGGGACAGGATCGTCCGAGTCCTGATTACGCAAACGCACGCGTTATCCTTTTAATTTCAAGTCACCTCGAAACGGGGCATTATTTCAACCCACATGCACAACGCATTATCGAGGCGAAAACCGATGGCGCGAAGCTTATCACCTTCGACCCACGTTTGAGCAACACTGCCAGCATGAGCGATGTCTGGCTTCCAACATGGCCTGGGAGTGAGAATACGATTCTTCTGGCAATTGCGAATCATCTCATCCAAACGAATAAATACGACAAGGAATTTGTCCGCAAGTGGACGAATTGGAAGGAATTCATTCAACACGTTCAACAATCAGATTCCAAAGAATGGGATTCGATTCGCCCGCTAATCTCTAATTCTCCAATTCTCTTTGAAACTTTCGACGCCGTCCTCAAACAACTATATTCTGAATACACCTTTGAGCACGCCGCCAAAGAATCAGATGTGCCCATCGAGCGAATTGAACAATCCGCAAAATATATTGCTAATTGTGGCGGCAAACTCGCCACCCATGTCTGGCGCAGCGCCAGTGTTGGCAATCTCGGTGGGTGGCAGGTAGCGCGTTGCATCTTCTTCCTCAATGTGCTGACTGGCAGTGTTGGCACAGAAGGCGGAACATCGCTGACGAACTGGAATAAATTTGTTCCCAAGCCATTTAAATCTCCACCCGCGTTCAATGCGTGGAATGAATTGCATTATCCAAATGAATGGCCGCTCGCGCATTACGAAATGTCCTTCCTGCTCCCACACATGCTCGAAGAGGGCCGCGGCGACATTGACGTGTATTTCACGCGCGTCTACAACCCGATGTGGGTCAACCCTGATGGCTTCATGTGGCTCAAGGCGCTCAAGGATGAATCAAAAATAAAATGTTATGTCGCGCTCACTCCCACATGGAATGAAACCGCCTGGTTCGCCGATTATGTTCTGCCAACTGGCCACGGCCCCGAGCGCCACGACTTGATGAGCCAGGAAACACATTCGAGTCAATGGATCGCATTCCGACAGCCTGTGCGACGTGTGGCGATGGAACGCGCCGGTATCAAAGTTGACTTTACCTATCAAGCCAACCCTGGTGAAGTTTGGGAAGAAAACGAATTCTGGATTCAACTCTCCGCCCGCTTCGACCCTGATGGTTCGCTTAGCATTCGGCAATATTTTGAAAGTCCATACCGCGTGGGTGAGATCATCACCGTGGACGAATACTATCAATGGATTTTTGAAAACTCCGTGCCCGGTCTGCCCGAAGCCGCTGCGAAGGAGGGATTAACTCCGCTGGCATATATGCGCAAGTATGGCGTATTTGAAGTGAAGAAGGAAAATTACATACCTTATGAAAAGGTAATTGGTAAATTCGTAAATGGGAATTTGATGGACGGTGACTCACCAATTACCAATTACGCACTTGACGATCATGACCGTGTTCTAAAAGACAGCCAGGTTGTTGGCGTGAATATTGACAATGAAGTAAAAGTCGGGTTTGATACGCCGAGTCGCAAACTCGAATTCTTCAGCGATACGCTATCCAATTGGGGCTGGGCTGAAAAGGAAAATGTAATCCCATGGTCGCTGAAGAGTCACGTTGACCCTGAAAATATCGATCTGAAAAAAGGTGAGATGATTCTGCTTCCGAATTTCAGATTGCCAACATTGATTCATACGCGCAGTGCAAATGCAAAATGGTTGTATGAGATCAGTCATAAGAACCCGATCTGGATGAACCCCGATGACGCAAAACGCATCGGCGTGGATACTGGCGACCTTGCGCGCGTGGATACCGAGATCGGTTATTTCATCGACAGCGTTTGGGTAACTGAAGGGATCAAGCCTGGCGTGATCGCCATCAGTCATCACTTGGGACGCTGGCGCTTACAGGAAGATTCGGGCGTCAATCGTGGCTCGTCGAATCTTGTCGATTTGAAAGATGATGGCAAAGGCGGATTTCTTCTGCGGGTTATTCACGGTGCGAAAGCATGGGAATCCAGCGACCCTGACACGAGCCGCATCTGGTGGAGTAATGTTGGTGTGACGCAAAACCTCACGCACGCGGTTCACCCTGACCCCGTCAGTGGCGTTCATTGCTGGCTACAAAAAGCAAATGTCCGCAAGGCGAATGCGGATGAGCAGGCAGGCGACGTGTTCGTTGATACGAATAAGTCCATGGAAAAATATCGCGAGTGGTTGAAACTTGCGCGTCCCGCTGAACAAGTCAGTCCGGACGGCAATCGTCGCCCCTACTGGTTGGCGCGTCCCCTCAAGCCTGTCAAAGAGGCGTATAAATTGAAGAAATAAAGTTGAAGACCTGACAGGTTTCCGTGGAAGTCTCGTGGGCACGATTTTCGCGTGAACGAAGGTGCGCGACTTTGAGGATGCCTTGTAAAACCTGTCAGGTCTGTGAATGCCCCTCGAAACAGAATCAACTCTCAGTGAGTCCGAAGCGGCTCTTTATCCAAGTGAAAAGGTAATGGTATGGCAGTCAAATCTACAAAAGCAAAAAAGAAACCCAAACAGGAAATCCCCGAAGTGCCCGTGTGGACATATCGCGGCTATCACCTGCAAACGAGCGAGTTCGTCACTGCGATGGTGCATTTCTTCCGCGCGGAAATTCAACGCGCCAACGTATGGCGGCAGCGGCTTGATACAACGACCAACTGGGCAGTGGTGGCCACGGGCGCAACGCTTTCAATTGCGTTCAGCCAGTCAGACGTTCATCACTCGATCATTCTTTTGAATACATTGCTGGTCTTGTGGTTCCTGTTTATCGAAGCGCGGCGTTATCGTTATTACGAGCTATGGAGTTACCGCGTGCGTTTGATGGAAACGGATTTTTATGCGGCCATGCTTGTGCCGCCATTTCATCCTTCACCTGAATGGGCAGAGAACCTGGCCGAGAGCTTGCTCACGCCAAGTTTCCCCATTTCAATTTGGGAAGCGTTTGGACGCCGCCTTCGCCGAAATTATTATTGGATCTTTCTCATCCTTTACGCTTCATGGGTTGCAAAGGTTTGGTTGTTCCCCTACCCCCCAGAGAATTTACAAATCTTCATCAATCGTGCTGCAGTCGGCCCCGTTTCAGGTGAGATCATGATCGGGCTTGGGCTTGTGTTCTATACCTTTCTTGCGGTCTTTGCCGTTGCCACCATCAACATGACGCGCGCCACTGGCGAGGTACTCCCCCGCTTCGGTGATGAATCTGCAACTGCCGCGCCATCTGAACAGGGAAAGCATAGAGGCCTGCGAGCCATGCTTGCGCCTCGTCAACGCCGCCGACAGTTGCTTGCGCTCATCATCACCGATAAAGCTGAAAGCGTTGCCAACCGCATCCTCACCGACCTTAAGCGCGGCGTCACTTCACTTTCAGGCAAAGGGATGTATACGGGCAAGGATCGCACCATTCTCATGTGCGCGTTGACCGTTACCGAAGCACATAATTTGAAATCTGCTGTTGCCAAGGAAGACCCCAAGGCCGTTGTCATCGTTACGCCTGCGCAGGAAATTCTGGGTGGTGGGTTTGCTCCGCTTGAAGAGAAGTAATGCTCGAAGATATATTACGGGAAAGTTCGTTACGCCATAAACATATCTGCCCACGCCAGGTATTGGGTGTACGCATGAGTTTATACGCTGGTGAATTGCTAAATCTTGATCTGCCGCTTGCGAACAAACGCCTGCTCGTGATAGCTGAAACAGATGGCTGCACCGTGGATGGGATCATGGCGGCAACGGGCTGTCATGTGGGTGGCCGCACGCTTCGCATTCTGGACCTGGGAAAGGTTGCGGCGACATTCGTAAATATCCGCACCGAAGAGGCGATCCGCATTGCACCGTCCATTGATTCCCGCTCATTAGCCTGTGAGTATGCGCCGCAAGCGCCCAACCGCTGGCAGGCCATGTTGGATGCTTATAAGATCATCCCCGCCGAAGAATTATTTGCGACTCAATCTGTTCAACTGAAGACCTCGATTACCGAAATTATCAGCACACCCGCTAAAGTTGCCATCTGCGAAAACTGCATGGAGGAAATCTTTAACGGGCGTGAGGTGCATCGGGGCGATGTAATATTATGCCAATCTTGCGCGGGAGAATGTTACTATCACGGTAACGCAGATAAATCAGCAAATAGAAGTGAATTAATCCATACAGCGTTACAGGGCTTACCCGATAATTCCGCCAAAGGTTAATAGGGCAATCGGCATGAGGATCCAGCCCAGCAGCCTGTGAACATGCTTATAGATGCCAGCCGCTTTTCGTCCGGGCCTCGGGTCCCATTTGCTGGCAATGCCGAGGTCAATATAGGGGAGGAATAGCGCAAAGCTATAAAGAACGGGGTTATAGGGTGGTTTTGCATCACTGGTATCAAGGATGACAAGGTCTTCCTCTTTACGAAATACGAATGCACCAATAGCAACCACAAGCGCACTCCATATGAATGCAAAAACAGGTCGCTGCCCATAGCCTGAAAAAATATAAAGGAACCAGGACCAGAACCAGGGTCCAGAGCGAGGCGCGAGAATTTGATCCCGTTCGCGATTCTTTTGTTTAATTTCCACTTGCGCGGCCCAATCAGGATGCCCCTTATCCATCAGGAACTGATTGAGGGTTCGGTAGGCCTGCGGACTGTATGCAGATTCCTCCACCATATCCAAAAGAGTACCCCATGTTTCATCAGTCAGTTCACGATCTCCAATCCCGATATCGGTATAGGATATGCCGCGTAAATTAAATGACTCGGGGTACTGAGGCCATGAAAATTGTTCCATTGTGAAATAGCCGGTGCTGGCGTTGCTCATGTCCAGTGTGTTGATGACATTCACCTGCTTGAAGGTGGTTGATTCGGTTGCGGTAAATCCCTCGGCAAAGAATTTATCCGCGTTGACATTTTCCAGGCTCAACTCTCCATTCACTTTTGTGGCGGTCAGATCGATCAGTGCATAACTCTGATTGCCTTTTCCTTTGATCTTTAGATCACCAAATTGGTTATGTTCGAGGCTCAAGCCCGCAGGGGATGTGAATCCATCAAACAGCACGGGGCCATCCACATTTGCAAGGCTGACCGTAAAAGGCTGTTCGGGATAATTGTAGGTGGCGCTTGTGAAGTCAAAATCATTGGTGGCTTGTATGCCTGTAAAATCCACGGGGCCGTTGAATGTTGAACCAATAAAATTAGGCCAACCCACTTCAGCATAGGTAAACGAAAATCCCTTATTAAATGTGGCGCCGTCGAAATCAGTAAAGCGTTCCACAGTCAGGTAATCGAAGTTGACATCGCCGTTGAAAGTGGCATTCGAGAAACTGGCATCGCGCTCCACGGTGCCGCTTTCAAAATTGGCAGTGTCATTGAAAACAACTTTTTTGAATGAAGCAAGATTGCCAACTTTGAAGTCCTTGAAGTTGGCAGGTTTTTCAAAGATTGCATTCTCAAAAATTGCATTCACTCCAAATTGTGAGCTTGCAAACATCGCATCCCCTTTGATGATAGCATTTCTGAGTTCGGTTGTCTTGGCTACCTGAATTTGCCAGAGTTCAAATGGAAATGCCGTGCCTTCATCGACTTTCACACCGTTGAAGCGGGAATTTGCCGCAAAGAAACTACCGCCAATGTTGGCATCAAACAATACGACAGCGCTTTCGTAGGTGGAATTGTAAAGCGCCAGGTCTTCATCGATCACAATTCTGCCCATTCTGATCGCACCCGTTACGAGGGAATCGTACATATTAAAGGAGTGGATGCTTGCGCGGGACATTTCGATCCTGCCATTAAAGGTACATTTATCAAAGACTACATTAAAGGGAATGGATAATCCATCTGCCTTGATATCGCCCTGGATCGTGGCATTATAAACCTTGAAGAAGGCCGAGCCTTGCAGGGCAGGGTCCTTGAATAATTCCACGATGAACTCGGCGCGTACCGCCCGCTGGTCTTCGTTCCCGAATGCCTGAGCCAGGTCTGCCTCACCATCTGCAAGCAATTCTGCTTTGAGGTACTCCTCCGCTGCGGGGTTGTAGGTTAGTTCCTGTATTTTTGGGCTGGCCTTCGCAGGGGAAATTTGTGTGCTCGTGATCAACAAGGTGATTACTATGGAAATAAAAAAATGGATTAGTGTTTTCATGATAGCCTCCTGGGAGTTAAGGTGTTTTTCGCGCATGTTACGAATCGTTGCGCCAGTTTATCATGAATGGAATTTACGGATGTTTACAATGGCGAAAGGTGGAAAGTATAGGGTAAAATCCGAACCGCAAAGGTAAGAGTTTACCCTTATCAATAATCTATTTATCATTGGAGAAAGCTACATGACAACTGTTCGTAACGACGTTTTTAAAATTGCCGATAAATTTGTAACCCTGCTGGGTGATGAGGTGAAGGTGGGGCAGATGGCTCCTGAATTCACCTCCGTGGTGCCGGGCTGGGGTACTGTGAATCCGCTTCAAGAATCCAAGGGCAAGGTGATCATCATTTCAGCTGTACCCTCCCTGGATACCGATGTATGTGATCGTGAAACCCGCCGCTTCAATGAAGAAGCTGCCAAACTCAGCGATGATATTGTGATCTACACTGTTAGCACAGATTTCCCTATGGCACAAAAACGCTGGTGCGGAGCTGCTGGCGTGGATAAAGTGAAGGTTGTTTCCGATGTGGTCGAAGCGGATTTTGGTTTGAAGTACGGCGTCCTCATTAAAGAGCGACGCTACCTGCGCCGTTCAGTCTTTATCGTTGGGCGTGATGGAAAACTGACTTACGTCAAGTACCAGCCAGTTCTCGGCGAAGAACCGAATTACGATGAAGTCATCAACGCCGCGAAAGAAGCCTTGAAGTAAAACGAATGCCTCAGTAAACAGGAGCAGGCTAACGATTAAGAAAGAAGCGAAAACCGTCTCTCGTGCGAGGCGGTTTTTAATCCAAATGATATTATCACGTCATTGCGAGGGCGATAGCCCGAAGCAATCTCCAACTTTGCCTGAGATTGCTTCGCTCGCTTGAAAGCGCTCGCTCGCAATGACGATGAAGGAGAAATTTATGAGTGAAGCAAGAAAAGCATTTTGGGAAGGTGTGCGCGCTGAAATCCCACTCTTAATTGGCGTCTTTCCTTTTGGCATGATCTATGGAGCGCTGGCTCTCAATGCAGGGCTTTCTACTCTTGCATCGCAAATGATGTCATCCATGGTCTTTGCAGGGTCGGCACAATTCATCACTACTCAACTCGTGCATGATGCTGCGCCTGGGTTTGTGATCATTGTGACCATTGCCGTGGTCAACCTGCGCCATATGTTGTACAGCGCCTCGCTTGCGCCGTATTTGAAAGATCTGTCGCTGAAATGGAAAATTCTGCTTTCTTATTTGCTGACCGATGAAGCTTATGCGCCGACCATCTTAAAGTTTGAAAAAGACGGCCTCACGCCTTTTAGTCATTGGTTTTTATTGGGCGCGGGTCTTGCATTGTGGTCTAACTGGCAGATCAGCACTGCGCTCGGCATTTTTCTCGGCGCAGAAATGCCCAGTGACTGGCCGCTTGATTTCGCCCTGCCATTGACATTCATTGCCATGGTTGTACCTGTCTTGAAAAAACAACCGATGATCGCCGCAGCATTAAGCGCGGGAGTTACAGCTTTACTTGCTTATCATCTTCCATTTAAACTTGGGTTGATCCTGGCCGCATTGGTCGGCATCGCGGTGGGCACAATATTGGAAGGCAGAAAATCCCCAAGGAGTACACTGTCCTCAAAGGAGATGCAATGAGTATCTGGCTGATCATGCTGATCGGAGGTTTGCTCACCTTTGGGATGAGGTTCTCGCTCATTTATTTGTTTGGCAAGTTCGAGGTTCCAGAAACGATGCGGCGCGCGCTACATTACGTCCCGCCTGCTGTGCTTTCCGCGATCATCTTTCCTGAATTGCTTTTTCGCAACGGCGCTTTCGACCCATCCCTCGGTAACACACGTTTGCTGGCTGGCGTCATCGCTATTTTAGTGGCATGGTTTTCAAGGAATACATTGCTCACCATCCTGGTGGGGATGGCCGCCCTGCTGATCCTTCAATGGTTGTAACAAAACGCCCGCGTAATGCGGGCGTCATTTTATATGTAAACCAGAAAGACCTGATTGCCGCCCGCCTCTTTTGCACGCGACATGGCTTGCCGCGCTTGTTGGATCAATGGTTCTACTTCAGTGGATGAACTGATATGTGCCACAGATGCGATTCCTGCGCTGACTTTTACATTCAACGGCGGTTCATTCTGGACCTCGATCCTGGTACCTCGTACCCCAGCTATGATCCTCTCTGCCACTTTTTCCGCATCCGCGCCAATGACATTGGAAAACGCGATCACGAACTCATCCCCCGCCCAACGACCAATACAATCATAGGGGCGGCTCTTCTCCCGGATCGATTGAGAAACGATCCGCAGAACTTCATCACCAGTTTCAACGCCGAATGAATCGTTGATGACCTTGAAGTTATCGATATCCAATGCGATCAAACTTAATGGCATGGAGGCGCGGCGTGCCCGTTCCAATTCCGCTGCGGACTGTTTCAAAAAGGCGGCTCGATTCATATACCCGGTCAGATCGTCAAAAACCGCCTGGTTTTCCAACTGACTGCGGGCAGAGGCGAGGTTGCTCACCAATGAAATGATCCGCTCTGCCATGGCCACACGGTTCTTTAGGTCAGCCGCCTTGAACGGCCTTTGAATGGTATCGTCCATTCCATCCGGGGACTGGTCATCTTCCAGGCTTTTGCTGGTAATCAATAAAATATAAAGGGAATCAGGCAGCTTGGTGGCACGCGCACGTGGAATGAATTGCGTACTTCGTAAATCGCTGGTATCCCAATTTGCGATCAAGAAACGCACCTCGCCAGTTTGAATATAAGGCCAGGCTTCTTCGCTGGAAGCAATTGGGATGAGCTTATCCCTGCTGCCATTCAATGCCTGCTGAATGAGCACAAGTTCTTTTGGTTCGTTTTCAAGCACCAGTATTTTCATGGGCCACCTATAGCGATATTATAGCAGGGTGTTTAATTTCCCGATCCATGAATCATAGCCTGAACGGCATTTAATATGAAAGCAATTGCCTTACGTTGACAAATGCCATCTCCCATAGTAATATTTGCCCCGCTCTAACCACAACGCCGAGGTAGCTCAGTGGCAGAGCAGGGGACTCATAAGCCCTTGGTCGGGAGTTCAAATCTCCCCCTCGGCACTACAGACCACCATAAGGTGGTCTTTCTTTTTTGTTCGAGATTTCGCAGGGTCACCGTTTTTGTTTATCTGGAAAGGGAGCAAATTGCACATATCCCTCCCCTACTTTATCTATGATTTTTTCGATACGCTTTGTTGTTTTTTTGTTCAGAGGCAGTATCTGCTGCAAGTACACTTCTCCGTAGGGCGTCAATGCCAACAAAGATTCAATCGCATAAATTGCATTCGGATTATTGGGGTCAGGCGTGTCAAAAGGCACATAATAATCATCATGACTTTCGAACATCATCTTTCGCCAATATCTTTCAAAGTAGGGGTATTTTTTATCATCCAGAAGTTCTTTCAGCAGGGCTGAAAAATATTGCTTGGAGCGCACCCGCAGAGATCGACGCCGAAAATAACGCGCGTTTATTAAACAGTACTTTTCCCATACATCCTGTCCTACTAATTCCCTAAAATTGGACTCAACATGAAACACATAACGCATTTGGTTATAACCGCCAACAAGTTGATCGGCATTTAAGAATAGGGATTCGGGAATATTGTAAAATTCCAGCAAACAGCGATTGACTAACAATACGTCACAGAACGCATCGGTGACCAGAACAGGCAGGTTGATCCGCCCAATGTGCTCCCCTAGCTCACTGATAAAGGCCTTTGGGTCAAAATTCTTTATTGGGGTTTCATCTCCCTTTCGTATTACATCAAGTTCGGTTACCCCACTGGCGGCAAACAAAAACTCCTGTCGTTCCAGGGTTGTCAGGCGAAAACCATCGGCCAGTTTTACAAGGATATTATCCTTTAATAGTGATCTCCTCGCCCCGCGTTCAATATTGCTGATGATTGCCACATCCACATCCGATTTTTCAGCCAATTCCAGTTGTGTCCATCGCATATCTTCACGCAAGGATGCTACAAGAGCGCCAAACTCAAAACGATTCATTATGCTCCTATCACAGTTAACTCTCTTATGTGACAAGCTACCAATAATTTCGATTTTTAAAAAGGCCAAAATTTCTTGATAATTATACAAAATTGTCAACAAATGGACTAGAGAATATTTATAAGTATACTCAAAAATATTTAATAGGAAAGTATAACAATTTTTTTTGACATTTACAGCAGAGAATGGATAATTACATTTATCTATATTTTTTCGGCGCAACATTAAAGGTTTTGGGCTTCAACCTACAATGCAGCCGAGTGCGCCATATCCAAAAGAGCAGGGGAAACGCCTCGGAAATCATAAATGGGGTAGTCGTAAGGACTGCCCCAAGGGGTTTAACATCCGCCCTCTGGGCGGTTTTTTATTTGAAAGAAAGTAAGTGACAAATTACAGATGGTAAACAGAGTCAATTTGTAATATTATTACAGAGTATCGCATGATTTACTAAGCTAGGGTTGTGATATTTAACTCGAGTTGCCACTATTCTAAATTGTGTCATGCTGAGCGACAGCGAAGCATCTCAGATATGACAAACGAGACCCTTCGGTCGCGAAGAACGCTCCCTCAGGGAGACACAATGTAGTTTTTTATAAAGGTAGCAACTTAAGTTATTTACTCTTAATTCCATCAAAAAAGTTTACTCATCTATGAGATAAGCGATAGGAAAACCCATAAGGGAGGTTGCCATGAAGCGTTTTTTCGTTACATTACCAGTTCTTTTGTTTGTTATCTTTTCTAGTGCTTGTGATGTGGAGAATACACCCATCCCGGATGACCTGGGTACGGCTGTTGCATTAACGCAAACAGCCGTCATGTGGACTCCCACCGTTACATCAACCCCCGACCCCAATGAACCAAAGATCATTGAATGGCTGAATGAATATTTCACCTCTTCAGACGCTCTGCAACAAACCTTTGATGTTAAATTTCGCGCTTTAGATGTGATGTTCCCGCTTTTACCAGAAAACAAACCGCCCACTACATTTCGCGTGGATGTACATTGTGAGTGCGCAAATAATAGACCCTGCTGTACCCCTGAGCGTGCATTCGTAGTTACCATGTGGGCAATGAGGGAACGCAGAGAAAAGATCTGCGAACAAGTCCCTGATAGCATTACTGAACTCCAAGTTGTAAGTTTCGATCACAGTAACCAGATCGGCATGGTCATAGCCAGTTGGCAGGATGTGGAAGACTATATTACTGATAAAATTAATGGGTATCAACTGGGCTCGCGAGCCAGAACCTTATCCTATCCGTAACCATTATTTATGCAAATTCAAATCACTAAACTCATCCGCAGTAAACGCCGCACGATTGCACTCATCGTCGAGAGGGATGGCAGCCTCACGGTCCGCGCACCGAAGCGGGCGGCGGTTGCGGACATCGATTCTTTTATTCAGGAAAAGGCCAATTGGATCACCCGCACTCGTGAAAAAGTCAAATCCATAGTGGGGATCCCTGAAAAGAAATTTGAGGATGGGGAAATTTTTTTATTTCTAGGGAATGGGTATGAATTAAAGCTGGTAAAGCCGCAGCGCCCTGCTTTGAAATTCCATGATGGTTTCACACTTGGGAGCACAGCACAAAAACGCGCCGAGTTGAACTTCGTCCGTTGGTATAAAGAGCGGGCATACGCAGTGATCTCGGAACGAGTCAATATATTTTCACAAGAATATGGATTCATGCCAAAGCAAGTGAAAATTTCATCTGCGAGAACACGCTGGGGATCATGTAGCCCGGATGGCACACTTAATTTCACATGGCGTCTGGTGATGGCTCCGCTGGATGTGATCGATTATGTCGTTATTCATGAACTGGCCCACTTGCGTGTAAAAGACCACTCAAGCAAATTCTGGAAGGAAGTGGAAAATATTTTTCCCGACTACAAAGCAAAACGAAAATGGTTACGCCTGCATGGGGAGAAGCTGATCTTATAAGTAAACAACTAGAAAACACCTGCCCTCAAAGTTGTGAAACAATTAAATAAAATGCAAAGAAGCGAGAATTAATACAACCTATGAATCTACTCCCCGAATCCCTGATTGAAATCCGTGAACACAATGGGCCTGATTACAAGCCATTGGTGGATTACCAGACCTGGCGTGTGGCATTGATGAACTACACGCCTGACCTCACGCCCGATAAGATCAACCGAATGCAAAAACATACAGAGACGGATGAAGTCTTTGTGTTAATGACAGGGCGCTGTATTCTTTTTATCGGCGAAGGCAGGGAGACCGTTACCAAAGTCCATGCGGTGGATATGGAGCCGTATAAACTTTATAACGTGAAGAAAAATGCCTGGCATTCGCATACTTTCAGCGAAGATGCGCGTGTATTGATCGTGGAAAATTGCGATACCATTGAATCCAATTCTCCGTTTGTGGGGCTTTCGATTGAACAGCAAAAACAAGTTGTGGAATTGACAGGGAAATTGTGGAGATAATTGTAGGGGCGGGGTGACCCCGCCCCTACAGATCAAATTCAAAGGTTGGCATTCCCTCAACATTCGTAGTCACTTTGAACAACCCGCCAGAGAGCGGGTATTTTTTAAAGTCAGCTTCACTCATGCCTTTTCGTGCGGAGGTGACGTATAGCTCGTTCATATCTTTTCCGCCGAAAACGCAGGATGAAGTGTGTAAGGCGGGAACTGTAACCTGCTCCAGCAATTTGCCTGAATTCGGATTCCACTTTGTCACCTGTGCCCCGCCCCACATGGCGATCCATAGATTGCCGTTCGTATCGGAGGTCATGCCGTCAGGCCAGCCAAGGGATTCGGGGATAGAGATCGCAACACGCGGATTCGCAATTTGACCCGTGGCTGAATCATAATCAAAGGCTTTTACTTCCCGCGTGGGACTGTCAATGTGATAAAAGGTTTTATGATCGGGGCTCCACGCGAGGCCGTTGGAGATGGTCACTTTATCAAGCAATCGTGTCGTATCTTTTCCATCGAATGAATAAAGTGAGCCGCTGGGGACTTTCTCATTTATGTCCATCGTACCAGCGAGGAAACGGCCCGCAGGATCACACTTTCCATCATTGATGCGATTGGTAGCAGATTCACTAAAAGAGAAGAGAATGGTCTGCTGGGATGTAGCAAGCTCAAAGTCCACGAAAGAGGCGCGTTTGCCGAGGAGGAGATGTCCGTTTTTGCATGGAGCAAGGCATCCGATGAAGTCATCCAATTGAGCGAGGAGTTCAGTCCCTGCATAAATGCGCTTTTCGAGAATATCGACCCAATACAAAGTTTGGGTCTTTGCATCCCATGCAGGGCCCTCACCAAGCAATGTTTTTGCATCAGAGATAAGTTCAGTTTGCATTTAACACTCCATACTGCTCACCTGGGGGCTAAGCCCCCCAGGTGAGCAGTGAGCAAATATTTTAGAACCAATCTCGTTTGTAGAAAATATAAGTTGCCACCGCTGTGAGCGCAAGTGACATGCCGATGACGGTTAGAAATGCAAATGGATGGCCTTCACCCGGCAGGGCAACATTCATGCCATAAAATGCAGCGACAAGGGAAGGCATGTTCAAAATGATGGTCAATGCGGCCAGCGCTTTCATGACACCATTTAAGTTATTGGAAATAATGGAAGCGAAGGCATCCATCATGCCTGAAAGAATTTCTGTGGCAATGCTGGTCATTTGAATGGCTTGCTGGTTTTCGGTGAGCACATCCTCCAGCAGATCCTGGTCTTCTTCATAATAATTGAAAAGCTGGGTACGTTGCACGCGTTCCATCATCACCTCGTTTGAACGAAGTGCAGTTGCAAAATAGGTAAGGCTCTTTTGATATTTGAGCAGTTCCAACACTTCGCGGTTGCGGGTGGATTTTTGCAATTGATCTTCCACAGCTTCGGTGGCGCGGTTGATCTCGCGCAGCAGGTTCAAATAACGCGCGGATGTTTCAAGGAAGATGTATAAAGCCAGGCGGTAGCGCTTGCCTGTCTTCATCAAACGATATTTACCATTGGTTAATATTTTGAGAATACTGCTATCGTAACGGCAAACGGTAATGATCTTATTTCCTAAAATCATAATGCCAAGCGGAACCGTTGCATAAGGCGCATCACTTTCGGGCCGATAAATGGGAATGCGAAGCAGGATGAAGGTGTATTCTTCATCGCGTTCCATACGCGCCATTTCATCCTGGTCGAGTGAATAATTAATATAGTCCATATCCATCCCCCAGTTGACCAACTTCTCCATCTCTTCAGGCGTTGGGTCCACTACATTGACCCATGCGCCATTCGCGATCATTTCGATGTTTTCGAGCCCCTGCTCAGTGGTCTTGTAAATGCTCAGCATGACTGCCTCCTTGCGTGAATTGACATCACGCAGGGCACATGCGCGGCTACGTGATGTTGCTAACTAAATTAAATATCAACCGCCCGCATCTACTGGGCGGGTTATTATCAGAAGAACTTAGGTCACTCTCATCCGTGTGATACATGGTTTCCTTGCTTTTCAGCCCGGTTATTTTACGCCCGTTGATGGAAATGCACAACCATTTTTTACAAGACAGGCAGAAATTTCCAGAGATCAGGAATTTTTCTGCCATTATTCGCGCCATTTGTTCATTCGTGTAATTCGCGTTAAGAATTTCCTGACTTCACAAAAGCCATGCATTATGATTTTCCTGCACCGAATTAGTGACTACTGAATGGGCGTACCCACCGCACCGCTACAGGGCGCTCCAGGTTCGGGGTTTTGTGGGCCATTCTCATAGAAGGCAATGAACGGCGCAATGCGATCATCGGGTAATGAATCGATCACCAACTGTATGCCCCAGGCTGTTAATACCACATCACTTTCTTGTGGCAAATAGGGACTCATCAAAATATAACTGTGCCCTCTTACAAGATTTTGTAATTCTGTAATTTGATCCTCAGGCAAATCGAGACGGTATGTCAACCAGACGGCGCCATGTTCCATGGAATGAAGCGCATTGCCCAACTCAATGGGCTGGTCATAAATTCCACAGTTCTGCCATCCGTCAAAGTGTACGCCAAATACAGGCGGAAGGTCGCCCTCTGGCACAGCGATCACTTCCGCATGGCTATGATATTCCAAACGGTCTGGGTATGTCTGCACACCTTCAATTCCGCTGTTATTCGGCAGAGCGGTCCATTCGGCTGTTACATTCAATTCTGGCGTGAAGGTAAGATGGGGAACTTCCACGCGTGGGATCAGCGCATTACACGCTAATATGACAACGGGTAATACCAATAAACTTATTAGTTTGATAAATTTGGGTTTCATGATGTGCTCCTCGTGGTTGTAATTATATCCATCATTTAAACTCTTTCATGCAATTGCCAGTTACATTGTTTTGACGGGCTTTCTGGCAGTCGCCGTGATAGGCACCATATATGGGGCACGGCGTAAGTCGGATTGGCAATCCGACTTACATTTGCGAAGCGTCTTAATCGAGGCTGGATTATAATTTTTCAATGCCTACCACAACCGACTCTATCCGCAACTATTACGACCAGAATACAAATCTATTCCGAAAATTCAGCGGTTCGCGCAAGGCGCTGAACATTCATCGCCCCCTATGGATGAAAAGCACAAAGACCCTCGACCATGCGCTGAATGCATCTAATGCGCTAATTCAGGCTGAGATCGAATCCGTTGCACAGATCAACGCGCGCATTGCAGACTTGGGATGCGGAGTGGGTGCAAGCTTGTTTTACATTTATCCGCGCTTGCAGAAACCCGCGCCCGCATTCGGATTAACCCTCAGCCCTGTGCAGGCAAAACTGGCACGAAACTCTGCAAAGCAATTAAACCTTCAAAACCAAATCCTTTTTACAGAAGGTGACTTCACGTCCGTTTCGCTGGCAGGCGATTCATTGGATGCTGTTTATTCTGTTGAGGCAGTATGCCATGCGGTGGAGCCAGAGAAATATTTTCGTCAGGCAGGTAGATTGCTACACAAGGGCGGTAAATTAATTCTTGTGGATGATTATCAAAGCACACGTCCGCTTTCAGAGGATAAAGTCACATGGCTGAACGCCTATATGGATGGATGGCACGTCCCAGGGATTAGAAGTGTTGACCAAATCACCTCACTCGCAGGAAAGCACAATTTACGTCTGGTCAAAAACGAAGAGCTTACGCCTTATCTTCACCTGCGCAATCTGCCCGATCTGCTTGCGCGCGCCATCCATTTTGTGGGAAATTATTTACCAATAAAACACGCAATCCTGCCATCCATGCTTGGCAGTATGGCATTGCAGCAATGCTTATATATGAAGATCATTGAGTATCGCCTTTTGGTGTTTGAGAAAATAGATGATGGACAATAGACGATTGACGATGGTCAATCGTCCATCGTCTATTGTCGTCTTTCCATGAAAACCATCACCCTCCTCACAAGCGGCACACTTGGCGATGTACTTCCATATATCGCGCTTGGCTGCGGCTTGCGTGAGGCAGGCTTCAACGCCCGCATCGCTGCGCCGATTGGGTTTGCGAAACTTGTTGAACCAAGCAAATTGACATTTGCGCCATTCGAGGGCAACCCATCTGACTTGTTAATCGAGCAAGGTGACCAGTCTCCGCTCACCCTCGGAAGCAGCTTCATCAACTCCATGCGCGCCACGCGCAGCTTCATCAACAAAGCTCGCCCGCTTTATGCGCACATGTTGCACACCGCCGCCGAAGCCTGCCGCGGCTCAGACGTTCTCATTCACGGCCTGCCAACCATGTGGGGCGCACATATTGCCGAAGGTCTGCACATCCCCGCCATCCGCGCCATCTTGCAACCCCTCGCGCCCACACGTCAATTTCCATCAGCACTCCTCCCATTTCGTTTTTCTTTTTTAGGGATTGGAAATTGGTTCACGCATTGGGCTGTGACTCAAGCCATGTGGCTTTCATGGCGCCGTGAGATCAACCACGCGCGTCACGCGGACTTTGGCCTGCCACCTGCCCAATGGATAGATCCTTCACTGCAAGCTTTTCCCCGCCAACCCCTCACCCTGAATGGATTCAGCGAGCACATCGTCCCCCGTCCACAGGATTGGAATGAAAAGCAAATCATCACTGGCTATTGGCGCAATTCCGGAGTCGGGCAGCTCGCTGCCAAATTAGGTGAACAGCAGGCTTTTCGACTCCAAAAATTTATTGATTCATCACCCAACGCCATCGCAATTGGATTCGGCAGCCCTGGCACAAAAGATATTACACATACATTGGAAATACTTCAGAAGGCATTGAGTTCAGCAAATGCCTATGCTGTATTAACGATTCCATCTAAATGGCATAAGGAAATCAAATCGAAAAATATTTTCCCCATCGAGTACATGCCACATGACTGGCTATATCGTCACGTGCAGGCTGCTGTACATCACGGCGGCGCAGGGACGACCTCCGCAAGTTTGCACGCAGGGATTCCTACCATCACAATGCCTCTTGGCGTTGATCAATTCTTCTGGGGTGAACGTATTTACAAAATTGGCGTCGGCCCAAGACCGATCCCACAGCGCAAACTAACCGCCGAAAAATTAGCAGGCGCGATTCAAACCGTGCTTCAAGATGAGGTCATGCAGGCAAAGGCAAAAACTATCAGCGAAGCATTAAGTTTGGAAAACGGGATTCAAGCTGCGGTGAGTGTGATGCGCGATGTCGTGTAGAGTCATGGCTGAGGCAATACGCGAAACGCTTCCCACTATACATAGGAGATTGCTCACCTGCACCGCACCAAACGCAGTATGGCGCAAGTGTCGTAACGAACGCTCGCAATGGCATATGTATTAACGGCATGCACCGCGTTCTCACGCGGTGCAGCCAATAGACCAACTCAGAGGGAGGAGAGAGTTTGGAAGAGCAACTTGTGGTTGCTCAATTACACAAGGTCAACATCAGGGTTCGTGCCGCTCAGAGCGCAGGCTGGCTTTTCTACCAAGTTGCATTCAAGAGCGCAGGAGCAGCGGTGAGCAACGACACGCGGGAGCTGTTCGGGTAAATGGTCGGCGGGGAAAACGACTTCGCTTTCAATGAAGATTTCATGGCCGACATGTTCGCAGTACTTCGATTTTTCAACGATCCAAATCTTTTCTGCCATAACAGCCTCTTTTATTCTGATGTTGCTAGTTTAAAAGAAAAACGCCTGCCATGCCAGTGACAGGCGTCACGAACTCATATGACAATCTGCCTATTTTAGATGTGATAAGTCCTTATATTTCTGCAAGGTAGTGGAAAGATACTTTATGCTCAATCATGAATCTATTTCGACACCAACATATAGACTCCGCCCGCATCGCTTGCGAAATAGATTTCACCAGACTCATCCTGGCCGAAGGATGTGATCATCTGCCCCGTTTCAAACAGGGCTTGAGACTGCCACTGACCATTAGACAGGAACAAGCCCCAAATGGTTCCCGAACAATAATCTGCATACAGATAGATGCCATTCCATTCAGGTATGGCTCCACGATAGACATATCCGCCCGTGACCGAACAGCCAAAGCCATGACTATATTCCGCAGCGGGCGGAATCAAGCTGGGCTGGACCTCGCCAGCGTAAGGATGATTGCCTTCCATGAGATTCCAACCAAAGTTAGCGCCGCCGGGTGAGCCCGCAGGGAGGTAGTCGATCTCCTCCCAATCACCCTGCCCCACGTCACCAATCCACAGGTCACTTGTTAAACGGTCAAAGGAGATGCGCCAGGGATTGCGCAGACCGTAGGCCCAAACTTCGTTTCCAAATGGGTTATCGGATGGGATGGTGTATGGGTCGCCGTTATTAACGTCAATACGAAGGATTTTGCCAAGCAGGCTGGATGTATTCTGTCCGTTATCGTGTGGGTCACCTCCGAGTCCCCCGTCACCCAGGCCGAGGTAAAGATATCCATCCGGGCCAAATACAACTGCGCCGCCGTTATGATTTGGGTAGGGTTGATTCACAACCATCAGCACAGATTCGCTATTTGGGTCTGCCGAGTCTCCAGTAGCTTGAAAGCGTGAGATGCGGGTATGCCCACCCTCGCCTGTGTAATTGACATAGAAAAAGCCGTTCTGTTCATAGTCTGGGTGAAATGCCAGGCCAAGCAGTCCCATTTCGTTGCGGTCATCATTGACGCGATCATCAATGTTCAGAAATGGCTGCTCCAGTAGTTGACCGTTTTCATAAATCCGAATTGCGCCATATTTTTCGATAATAAATAACCTGCCCGAACCATCGAAGGCGGATTGCACATCCACGGGGCGGTTGAGTCCGATGGCGATGAGACTCCATTCGTAATTGTTGGTATCGGGGAATCCGCTGGGGCTGGGAAGCGCGGTCTCTGTCGGCGGTGGAGGGGGAGTATTAGGCTGAGACTCTGTTTGTGCAGCAGGAGCAGTTGTCAGCGGGGAGAGAGGCGTAGCTGCCGGTGAAGCAGACTCTGCCAATCCTCCACATGCGAGGATTGGCAGAGTCAATAAAATCAAAATCCGCTTCATCTTTATTTTGTTATTCGTCTTTTATTTCTGTGGACTCCGCATCCACTACGTCACCTTGAGCGTCGCCCTCTGTCATGTTGGCGTTAAGCGCTTTCATATGTTCCGCCACAACTTCAGGCGGGCAAAGTTCGGTAAAGATGTAGGAACCAAGCCAGAGCAGCGCGGCATCGTCCACTACGCCAATGATGGGAATTGAAATAGCATCAATCGGCGAAATCAGATAGACCAACGCTCCGAGGGGAACCAGTTTGGCAAAGATATTCACGCGGCTGTCACCCATTAAACGAAAGATAAGTTTAAGTTGATTTAACACATTGCGGACCACGCCGCCTTGCTGTGCTATTGTGATATTCGATGTTTTCTTTTCGGACATTTGAATCTCCTTTTGAAAAGTACTTCTATTATATTCCATTTGCATTACAGCCTCATTTGGGGAGTGACTGAAAGGATGGGCTAAAAAACATCCCACCACAGAGATCACAGAACCCACAGAGATTTTTAAGAGGTCTTTCTCTGTGGCCTCTGTGGACTCCGTGGTTAAATCTTTTGGAAGCCCACGAGATTAGCCACTCCTCTCATTTGATATACGAACTTTAAATTTGCGAGGTGCAGAAGAGTAATATTTGGGTGTTCTAGGCTGTCACAAATATATGACACATATCACTTTTTTGGAGGGCTTCTCATGGAGATGCTAATTGATTTTCCCGGTGGGTTAAAAGTAGATGCGCACTTTGGATCGCATACTGTTCCAACCGACCAACCCCCTGCCAGCGCCGCGCCGATGCCGTTTGAGTTATTTCTGGCATCCATTGGCACATGTGCAGGCATTTATGTATTGGGCTTTTGCCGTCAGCGCAATCTGCCTACTGATGGGATTCGTATTCTTCAACGTAATCACCCCACGATGACAGGTATGATCGATAAAATCGATCTTGAAATTCAGGTGCCGCCCAGCTTCCCCGCACAATACTACGAAGCGCTCGTCCGCTCGGCAGAGTTGTGCAAAGTGAAGAAGACATTGGAGCACCCGCCTGTATTTGAAGTGAAGACAAAAGTTGTTGAAGCAGTGTAAGAAAGTGTTTTGAAAATCCAAAATTTAACCAGAGATGAACAGGGATAGACAGGGATTTGGTCTGATAGAAGCGGTAGATGTGGTCTTGCGCCTAAAATCTTTGTTCATCACCGTTCATCTCTGGTGAATCCGAATTTCAAAACTCTCTAAGTGACTGCCACTTATATTAGGGGGTAAAATTTGTACATGCCCTATCTGATCGATGGACATAATTTAATACCCAAGCTCGGGTTGCGACTTGATTCTGTGGATGATGAAATGGAACTGGTCGCCATCTTACAGGAATTTGCGCGTCTCAAACGCCAGCAAGTGGAAGTTTATTTTGATGGAGCACCCGCGCCTCAAGCCGGGACCCGCAGCCTGGGCACCATCCGAGCACATTTCGTCCGCCTTGGGCAATCCGCTGATAATGCCATCCGTGACCGTTTGAACAAGATGGGCAAGTCCGCTAAAAACTTGATCGTGGTATCTTCTGACCATGAAGTACAAAATGCAGCGCGGACAAATCAAGCACAATTTATTTCTGCCGAAGAGTTTGTGAAAATGATCAAAACAACAATGACCTCCGCACCAAAAGCCAGTGCAAACGATAAAAAGCTTTCGGCACATGAAGTGGATGAATGGTTGCAAATCTTTCGTGATAAAAAGCTCTAATTCAGATAAACTCGCTCTTCTTTCTTATTCGGCTTTAATGTAATATAGACTAAATGGGTGTATATTCTCTTTATTGACACCTGCCCTCCCCTTTACTGGTATTTAGGTGTCTACCGCCGCCAGATCTAACATGTCCCCCCCATGCTAGCTGGCGGCGGAACCTTTTTAAGTCACCTTGTTATGCTGAGTATTTCCACAACCAAGATAGCCGCGATTCAAGAAAAAGGAAACAAGCTATCATGTCGTTGCGAGGGCGCATTTGTTCTTGCCCGACACTTGCGCCGCGCGCCAGTGCGGTGAGCAATCCCCCACAGAATGAGGAGATTGCTTCGCCGCAAAGCCCAAGAGCGCGGCTCGCAACGACATTAGTTTCTTAGTGGAGCGTTCATTGCCTAAAGGTCACATGTTTTAGTTTTTTGTTTAAGGTGGAAAAAAAGAAATTTTTCCTGAGGGGATATAATTAAACTATGAATACAATCTTCACATTTGTTCCTTCACGAAATCATGAATATCCCGATCATCCTGAAAGGCCTGGCCGATTGGATGTGCTTGAGCCTAAGCTTGATTCATTCGGCTCAGAACGCATTGAACCTGTCCGTGCGAAGCATGAAGAGGTGGCGCGCGTGCATGATCCAAAACTGATTAGCGGGATTGAGGAAGTTTGCAAGCAAGGGATGGGAATCATCGATCATGCGCCCACTTACGTGACAGAGACTTCCTTTGAAGATGCGATGCTCGCAGCAGGCGGAGTCATCACCTGCACAAGGGCCGTGATGAAGGGTGATGCAAGGAATGCGTTTGCCATTGTCCGCCCGCCGGGGCATCATGCTGAGCCACAGCGCGCCATGGGATTTTGCATTTTCAATAACATCGCCATCGCCGCACAAGATGCATTATCAAACGGAATGAAACGCGTGATGGTGATCGATTACGACGCACATCATGGCAATGGCACACAAGCCGCATTCATGAATGACGACAGGGCTAGTTTTGTTTCCACACATCAATGGGGCATCTATCCCGGCACCGGCTGGATCGAAGATGCACCACATGCGAAGAAACGCATTGTGAACGTCCCGCTTCATTCACATGCGGGGGATAAAACATTCGCACAGATTCATTCCGAAATTTTCAAACCAATGGTCGAGGCGTTTCGTCCGCAGATGTTGTTGGTCTCGGCGGGGTTTGACGCGCATTGGAATGACCCGATCACTTCGCTGGGGCTTTCCACACAGGGTTATTTCGACATCTCCCAAAAACTGGTTGAGCTGGCAAACGAATATTGCAATGGCAAAATTGTCTTTGTGCTTGAAGGCGGCTATGACCCGCACAACGTGGCTCACGGGGCAGCGGCTGTTTTCGGCGCATTGACCAACCGTCCGTTTAAGAATGAAGCGAATGATCCATCGCCTTATGCGGACCCAAGTCACGAGTCGCGCATCCATGAAATCTTAAAGTGGCATGGCTTCGTACAATAGATTTTTTATGATGTAAAATCTTCCTTATATATTTGAAAAAGGAGTAATTGATGGCTAGAAAAGAAAGCAAGGGTTTTGTTCAACTTGAATGGGTTTGCCCAAATTGCGATGGGCGGAATCCAGGCTCGATAAAAACCTGCGCGAATTGCGGCGCGCCGCAACCAGAGAATGTAAAATTCCAACGCGCATCAAATGAAAAGATCGTTACGGATGAAAAACTTGTGCAGGCGGCAAAGGCGGGCGCAGATATTCACTGCGGATTTTGCGGCACGCGCAACCCTGCCAATGCGGTGACTTGCTCACAATGCGGCGGGGATTTAAAGGAAGGCAGAACGCGCCAGGCGGGACAAGCTCTACAAGCCGCTCCGACTCCGCCGAAAGTTGTCATCTGCACGAATTGCGGGACAGAAAACCCGGGCACACAAACCACCTGCTCCAAATGTGGTTCGCCACTGCCACGGGCGGAGGCGCGTCCCGAGCCTATGCAAGTGAAAGCTGCCGCTTCACAAAAAGGCCTGGAAAAGAAAAAAACAAACTGGCTGCTCTTCGGTGGCATTGGCGCATTCTTAACGGTGTGCTGTGTGGTGATCCTATTCATATTTGTTTTGCCGTCAAAATCTCTGCAAGGGACGGTGACCGACGTAAGCTGGCAGACATCTGTGCCAGTCCAGGAGGTTCAGGCCGTCAATTATTCCAACGAACGCGGAAGTGCACCATCGGATGCTTATGATGTTTCATGCCATACAGAAAGTGAAGAAGTTTGCGAAGAGAAGACGATTGACAAAGGCAATGGATTCGCCGAGGTTGTGCAGGAATGTCATACCGAAACTGAGGAGTATTGCAGTTACACCGTGGATGAATGGAAGACGATACAGACCTATACATTGGATGGCAATGACCTCAACCCTGTTTATGAAAACCCCAGTGTTTTTAGCGACCAACGGCTGGGTGCGGCATCTGAGGAATTGACTGTTACTTTCAGCACCCCCGATGGGCAGGAAATTTATTCGCCGAGTTCAGTGAGTGAATTTCAGCAATTCCAGATTGGCAGTGTGTGGACTCTCAAAATGAATCTAGCAGGCGGAGTGCTCAGCGTGGAAAGATAGTCGATGCGATACTATTTTTAGAGGTAATATGGACACAACTACTTCAATCATCACATACACCGTTGGATTTTGCATGGTGGTGTTTTCAATAGTTGTAACTATTGCTGCGATATACGGAATCCTGGTCTGGTATCCCGCTTATCGCAACAAAAAGATTGGCGGGTTAAAAGCAACCGGCAGGCAGGGTAAGGCAACCCTCCTGCGTGTGCCAGAGTATAAGAAGTACCGTCATCGCCGGGCTGTTTACACGATGGTCACCATTGGCCTCGAGATTGACGTGCCGGGAGTGGATGTGTATCAGGTGGATAAACGTTTTACCTTTCCAACAGGCTGGCTATCCGCGCTTGAAGAGGGAAAGGTTGTGGATGTGTGGATCGACCCGAACAATCCGCGTGACCTGGATAAGATCGTGATCCATATAGTGTAGCAATGGATTTATGGGTTGCAAGCACAATTGTCGGCGCACTTGCAGGCGGGTTGGTGGTCTTGATTTTGGGTTTGGCAATGTCATTCATCAATCGCATAAAATGCCCCGACTGCGGTGAACCTCTGCCCTATTTTCGCAAGCCCGCCAATTTGAGGCAGGCACTTTGGGGTGGGTTTACATGTCCCAGGTGCGGTTGTGAGGTTGACCGTCGTGGAAACAAGATCAAAAGCTCCTGACCTGTTCAGGAGCTTTTCTCCTTATAATGAATACATGGATAAAGCAGTAGCAATCATTGGCGGAGGGCCCGCGGGGCTTATGGCAGCAGAGGTGTTAAGTGGGCACGGTTTGCAAGTGGATGTTTATGATTCAATGCCGTCATTGGGGCGTAAATTTTTGATGGCGGGCAAAAGCGGATTAAACCTCACACATTCAGAACCATTCGAGAAGTTCGTTTCGCGCTATGGAAATAGAAAACCAGAAATTGAAAAATGGTTAATGGATTTCACACCTGATGACCTACGTGAATGGGCGCGTGGACTTGGAGTCGAAACTTTCGTCGGCACATCGGGGAGAGTGTTTCCAAAAGAGATGAAGGCCAGTCCGCTGTTGCGGGCGTGGTTGAAGAGGTTGGATGAGGCAGGGGTGAATTTTCATTTGAAGCACAGATGGAATGGGGTGATTGTCGCCCAGGACGGCGGCGAGAGCAAAATAAAAATTGAGTTTGAAACACCTGATGGCATCAAAAGCATAAAAGCAGATGCTGTGATATTGGCTCTCGGCGGCGGGAGTTGGACAAGACTCGGCTCGGATGGGGCATGGGTCAATTGGCTGGAGCAGGCTGGGGTTAAGGTGGAAGCGCTGAAACCATCCAATTGTGGATTCGATGTGGCGTGGAGTAAGCACTTTCGAGAAAAGTTTGAGGGGCATCCGATCAAGTCGGTAGCCTTATCGTTTGGGTCATTTCATCAACAGGGTGAATTTATTGTGACTAGGGAAGGCGTGGAGGGGAGTTTGATCTACGCGGCCTCTGCGTTGATGCGCGATGAAATTTTGGTAAATAGAAAAGCTGTGATGCAGCTTGACCTTGCGCCTGATAAAACAGAAGCACGATTGATCGAGAAATTGTCCAAGCCACGCGGATCGCGTTCGATGGCTAGCCATTTGGAGAAGACAGTTGGAATGAAAGGCGTGAAGGCGGGGTTGCTGCGTGAGTTCGTTCCGAAGAATGAGTTTGAGAGCATGGAACGGCTTGCGTTTTATGTCAAGAATTTGCCTGTGCCACTGATCACAACTCGTCCGCTGGATGAGGCCATCAGCAGTGCAGGCGGCGTGAAGTTTGAATCATTGGATGAAAATTTGATGTTGAAGAATATCCCTGGCGTTTTCTGTGCAGGCGAAATGTTGGATTGGGAAGCACCAACAGGAGGCTATTTGCTGACAGCCTGTTTCGCAAGCGGAAGGGTAGCGGGGGCAGGGGCGATGAAGTGGGTGAAAGTGTGAGAGCAAAAATATGGCAACTCTCATTTTAATTTGCGGGTTACCAGGTTCTGGTAAGACAACGCTGGCAAAGAAACTTGAAACTTCGCGTTCAGCCTTACGACTATGCCCTGATGAATGGATTGCATCGTTATTATCTGACATCACAGACACTGTTGAACTTGATCGTCTTCGCACACCTGTCGAATCAGTTCAATGGGAAGTTGCAAAAAGAGCTCTTACGCTTGGGATAAACGTGATATTGGAAAACGGGTTTTGGTCGCGAGATGAACGCGCAAGTTATCGAGCACAAGCAAAAGCGTTAGGCGCCCAAGTTGAACTGATTTATCTCAATGTTGAACGTGATGAATTATGGTCGCGGCTATCAAAACGAAATAAAAACCCACCACCAGGAACATTTGCTATACGAGAGGATCAGCTTGATCTATGGTTGAGCTGGTTTCAACCTCCAACAAAAGATGAATTTGATCTGTAGAATTCTGAAAACGAACTGCTTGAATAAGCAATGCCATTCAAGCAGTTTTATGCTCCAACGCGGCTGCCCCTAAAAATAAAATTCCTGAGAGCAATAACGGCGCAATGATGATCAGGAAAGGCGCAAGCCATTCTGGTCCGCGGAGTGCATCGGCGAAGGACTGCGCGGCGAGAAAGCTCAAAAGGAGCAGGAAAATTCCGCCTAATAATGGGCGCTTCCATCCCAGCCACATCAATAGGGCAATTGGTATTATCTGGATTAAGTGTCCGAGGCCGCTCACATCTCCACTTGCTGTTTCGCCAATCATAAACAACAGCAGAACTGCAATTGCCAATGATGGTGGAATTAATGCGACGGTTTTCAGCCCCTTAATGTTTTTCATGGCTCGCTCTCCTTTCAAGGATTTCTAATCTACAATGCTACGACTATGACAAAATCCTGATTGCAAAGATCGGATGGGGAGGATTGCTCCTCCCCACATTGAAAGTCTAACCGCGTTTATGGCTGGCAACTTTCCGGCAAAGCTAGAGATGGCGTCCAGATACTGCTATCGTAAAAGCACAGATATTCAGTTTCAGTGACAGTCCCGGTAAAGCCACCATCAGGTGGGAGCAGTAATATCGACGAAGAGTTGGTAAATGATGCGCCATCATTGTCAAGCCATAAGGCAATGGGGTCTGTCAACGATTGAACAATCATCCCCTGCCCTGTAACTGGATCATGAATAGCGAACCAGCTTCCATTCCAGCTTTCGGCTACACAACCGAAATCGCAAATCATTGACGCAGTCTCCGTCATTAATGCATCGCTGGTGGCATTTGGATGCAGAACCTGTGTGAATCTGTTCCAGGGATAGAGTCTCGGGATGAATGGTCGAACATCATGGGTATAGGGAACATCCCCGAACTCAAATGTTCGCTGGATCATGATTAGATCTGGTTTCCCATCGATGAATTGGTACTGAGTATGAATCGGGATATCTGCTGAGCCAGGACAACTAGAAGATATGGAGTCGATATTGACCTGCGTACCGGCTTGTCCTGCCCAAGTTCCTGTTGTGCCCCAGCCCACCAGCGACGCAAAGAAGAACTGATCTGTGCCCTCATTCTCTGATACCCAGCTATTCCCAAAGAACTCCAGATCACCCGAGCACCAGGGATTTGTCCCGGTATTTACCAAGTTATCTGAACCGTTCCAACTCAGGTAAATGACTTCTTCGGGATTGGTTTGGCTCCATTCAATAAGGAAATTGCCGACTGCCCCTCCAGGCGCTTGAAAGTCTATCGATGTTCCATCACCATCTGTGTCCCATTGAGTGGCTCCTCCCCACGCGCCTAGCGGTAGTTCTGTAAAGGTTGCAACCCATGCGCCATTATCAGGATCAGTTTCAGGTACTTGCCCCTCTAGGTCATAGAGCCATACCCAAGGATCATAAGCAGGGTCATAGGTACCGAAAACCTTTCCCGCGTTAAGGTCAAAATCTGTAACTGCCAGATTGGTGACCCAGACTTCTTTTGTAATTTCAGCGGCTTCATCAGTCATCACGATATAATCGCCAGCCTCCATAAAGAAGTCATTCCTCCAGAGTTCAAAAAGAACGACCGTAGGGTCCCAATCGGCATTCCCGACTATGGCTTGGGCCGTATATTCACCATCGTTTATGGATAGGTCTATGGCATCTCCTATAGGCCAGTTATAGCCTACAATAGTCACAGGCATATAAGCCACGAAGGTGGGAATGGGTGGCGCCGGTAATGAGCTAGTTTCATTCGTGTCTCCGTCTTCATCAAAGATCGAGGCAAAACTCCACTCTCGCATTTCTTCAGTGATGTCAAATCCGATCGAACTGAAGTCTGCCAGCCAAGCACCAGTTTCAGGGTCGGCCAACACGTTCAGAACAGTCTGGACTTCCCACTCCGGGCCGGGTGCGGCTACAACCATGACCTCGCTGCCCGCTGGGGCGGTGCCAGCCATGATGTCATGCTCTGTATCGAAGACATCAAGAGTGATCATTTCCAGGACCAGACCTTTTGAAATCCTTCCATCGGAAATCACCAGGTAGTTTCCCGGCATCAGGTCTAACCCATGAACATTGGGGCTGATGTGTACGAAACCTGTTTCGTCCGTTTCGACCTCGCCGCTCCAGAGCAAAGCCGCACCCTCCTGTGCGGATTCATTAATGGAAATGCTCAGTGTACCTGGGTTGAAATCTGTCGCGAAGAAAAAATCGCCGGTTACCGATGCATGGATGCGAGCCCATGACGTCGAGAATGCGTTGGCTACGGCATTACCATCCGAGCCGTAATACCACACACCGAGTTCTTGCCCCAGCTCGAAATCTAGGACTCCAGACCAGGAACATTCGAACTCATCGGTGCCATCCGGATATGCGCTGCTCTCCCGGTATTGGGAAGGATCTGCCAACCCCCAGGGGTCGCAGATGACGTAGAGCTCCTCGGCGAACCAATCCGCCAGGACCGTCCCGCGGATTGAGTCGGTCTCTAGATCGATCACACCTTGGATCTCACCGATCTGCACCTGGGCGCTCGCGCCATTATCCACCCAGCCAAACACCCAGTCATAGGGTTGAATGTCGGGCGGATATTCCATCGGATTTCCTTCCCCATCAAGCCAAACGCCATCAACCGACTGGAACCCTGTTTCATCGCCCCAATACCACTTCGGTTCGGTGACCAGTTCGGCTGTTGCCTTCAGATTCCCATCGCCATCGGTGATAGAGATCCAAACCGTATGACCGGCTTCGTAGAAGCTCTCCACCCAGTCATGCCCATAATTCACACGCAGACCCAGCGCAGGGGGTTCTTCTGCCTGCCCGCCACCTGGGCGATGCCAGATAGTGACCTGGCCAAATGAATATTTTATGGAAAGAGTATTTGTGGTCGGGTGATAGCGGAACGTCACATCAAAAGGCAGGGAATCGCCAGTTGTGAAGCACTCCAAGAGCACATGCGCGTCGAGGAGATTTGGATCAGCAGTGTTGAGCCAGCCGGTCCCACGCACAATACCGGACTCCCCACCACAGAAACTGATGTAATCATCCGTCCATGTGATCTGGAACGGTCCGGTAGCGGGGCCGCCAATTGCCAGGTTCATATCACTTCCGTCAACATCGGTGGCTTCCCAATGCCCGAGGAATGGAGAAGATGGCGCAGCATAGGCAGTTGTGGAAACTGACAGAGTTACCACCATAATAACCACGATATACATGGTTCGTACAAACATTGTTTTTAGTTGTTTCGTGTCCATTTGACCCTCCCATGATCAAAATAACTGACACAAGCTAAATTGGACAGGCAAATATCAACCTGCCTTTTCCCATGGAATTTCACTCTCGATTGATGCTCATTGATTCGGCACCTCCTTGCAAATGGAAATCACTCCACTGGCACAACGCCAAAAAGGACGCGCCGCTACGCAAACTTATAAAGGGAAATGAGGGTGAATTTTGTATACCGGCCTGTCACCCTAAAGAAAAAAACACCGCTAAACCAACTGCGGCGATGTCTTGCGTCAACTTGTTTGTAGCACGAATAGAAACCGATTTCAAGTGTTGTTTTTCACAAACAATTCCGCGTTTCGGTTTTCAACAAAAGGGCAGGGGTTTGTCCCTGCCCTATGTGTTACCCCAACTCCCCTATCGCCTTCTCCACCGTTTCCAATATCTCACCGGACTTCACCAGTGCCTTCATCTTATTATGATCATTATAAAGCGGACGATCCACTTCGAGATGATCCACATGCCTGCGGATCACTTCGCGGGCTTTGAGCGAGCCTTTGCCTGCGGTGAACTCGCGGAAGTCAAGCGCTTGTGCGGCTGCCATGAATTCGATTCCCAAAATGCCAAACGCGTTATCCAGAATCTGTCCATTCTTGATGGCGGTATTCATGCCCATGGATACAAAATCCTCCTGATCCGCCGCAGCAGGAATTGATTGAATACTCGCAGGCGCAGATAAAATTCTTTGTTCCACGATCAAATGATCGGCGGTGTATTGGCTGAGCATTAATCCAGAGTAGAAACCAGGCTCATGGGCCAGGAAATCAGGCAGACCCTGAGAAAGAGCGGGGTTCGTTAATCGATTCAATCGGCGTTCGGATAAGACACACACCATCGTGATGGCAATGCCCGCCATGTCCATCGGCAAGGCAACAGGCGAACCCTGGAAGTTCGCGCCCGTTAAAGTCAATTTCAATTCAGGAACGAAGATTGGGTTATCACCCACACCATTCAACTCGATTTCAACCTGTGACCTTGCATATGCAATCGCATCGCGCGCGGTGCCAATCACCTGCGGCGTGGAACGCATCGAGTAGGCATCCTGCACTTTCGTTTTCATTTTGCCTGTCGTCAGATCCGAGCCTTCGACCACTTTTGCAATATTTTGCGCTGATGTGATGGCGCCTTTGAATCCGCGCAACTCATGCAATTTTGTGTTGTATGGTTTCATATTTCCAAGCAGGGCTTCGATGGACATCGCCGCGGCGATCTCTGCCTGCTTCAGGAATCTTTCCATGTCATAAATATGAAGCGCGGACATGGCGGTCAATAAGTTGGAGCCATTGATCGCGGCGAGACCGTCCCGCGCCTGCAAGCCTGGGACTTCAATTCCAGCCCTTCGCATCGCCTCCGCACCCGACAATTGCTCGCCGTTGTAATAAGCCTCTCCCTCACCCATCAGCAGCAGCGCGGCTTGTGCCATCGGAGCCAGGTCACCGCTCGCGCCCACCGACCCCTTCTGACAAACCACTGGTGTGACGCCTTTGTTCAACATCTCAACATAGGTCAGCGTGATCTCGGGTCGGCAGCCAGAATTCCCATGTGCATGGACATTGATACGTCCCGCCAGCGCCGCGCGGACATGTTCTATCGGCGCAGGGTCACCGATGCCTGCTGCGTGATTGTAGATGAGGTATTTCTGAAACTCCTTCACCTGCTCATCGTTAAGCATGGTCTCTGAAAATTCTCCGATGCCTGTATTCGTGCCATACATGATCTCTTTATTTGCAAGCTTCTCCTCCAGCATGGCGCGGCAGACTTTGATCCGCTCCAGGGCTTCGGGGGCAAGTTCTACTTTTTCGTTATCTCGTGCAATTGCAACGAGTTTTTCAATGGTGAGGGACGATCCGTCGAGGGTGATGGTCATATGGACTCCTTTTGAGGAATTGAGAGATATTTTACTCTAAAGAGAATGGTGCTATACTTTTTGTCGGTAAATAAACCATAGTCGTCCTTTTCACAAATTTTCGTTTCAAATACTAAAGGCTGGTCAACCCATGATTTCAAATCCCTTAAATGATTCATCGATTGATTTGCGAGAAGACAACATACTTTATCAACTAAAAGATGGTGTCTTCTTCGTGAACGGCGCACTTCAAGGGGCCATACTTGACACAAACACTGGCTTAGTTTATTCAGTAAATACTGATGCTTGCTCAATATTGAACTATCTTGTTCAAGGTGATGAATACTGGCAAGATCTAGTATCCATGGGTCTAGCAGAGCAGGCAATAAAAATAAATGCACAAAGCATTCCAGAAAAGGATGTGTTAGACGCACTAAATTTTGCGTGGTTTGAAATTGTGACTGACAACTGTAACGAGAGATGTGTTCATTGTTATTCTGATTCAATGCCAAGCACCTTTCGAGGTCCTTCTCAAAAATATACATATCCTGAATTACAAGACGACCTGAATGTACTTGGTCAAAACACTTACAAATACAAATATCGAATGAACTATGAAGATTGGCTAACTATAATAAAAGAAGCCTATTCGTTAGGATGTAAACGATGCCAATTCATCGGGGGAGAACCATTTCTATTTTGGGGCCCAAATAACGAGACAGTGCTTGATTTAGTAGAATTTGCGAAAAACGTTGGATATATTTCTGTAGAAATATTCACTAACGGTACATTAATTACACCGAATAAAATACCCAGATTGAAAGAATTGGGAGTCAAGTTAGCTATTTCACTTTATTCAGACATTCCAGAAACGCACGACGCTATTACTAGAACACCTGGTAGTCATAGCAAAACAATAAATGCAATAAAATTACTCCAAGCTGCGAAGATACCCCTGAGGGTTGAAACGGTCTTGATGAAATCTAACCAACATACTATTGAATCTACGTTAGCACTTAAAAAAGAATTGACAGTATCACATAAGAATCCAGATCCTCTTAGACCAAAAGGCAGAGGAGATAATCCCGCATTAATTCCAGATTTTAGTTATCTAATCAAATACGGACTCAAGCTCAAGCCTAATTTCACTGTAAGCCGAGAACAATTAGCTCATTACAAATCAGGGCATTCCTGCCTATTAGGGAAAATAGCTGTAACCGAAAACGGAGATGTTCTTCCCTGCATATTTTCACGCGACCACTTGTTTGGTAATTTCCTATCTATGAAAAATCTCAGCCACATAATAAAAAGCAAGGAAGTACAACAGGTTTGGCAGAATACTAAGGACAACGTACTGGTCTGCAAAGATTGCGAATATAGATACGTATGCTTTGATTGCCGCCCACTATCAGAAGCAGCTGCTAAAGGGAATGCAACCTACTTACATGCTCCATACCCAAGATGCACTTACAATCCTTATACAGGAGAATGGGCGCAAGGACTATGGAGCGTCGACGAATATGGACAACCTTATTATGATCGTTCATTGGCGCCACAAATTGAAGCAATAGCTCAAGTAATTTCTACAGAGTCGGATGGTTTTCAAGAACATTAATCGATAATGAGGAAAATATGTCGAACAACTTGATTATAAATATCCTACCCATTCGCTTTATTCCTTTTGACATAGGCATTCCGATACGCAAATACAGAAGATCAATCGAACAGTACCTTGCACAGCAAAAACAAGTCCGCTTAACTACGCCAGCGGGCGTTGAACGACTCATTACCCCCGATATTGCTTTTCAATTCCAAACCTGGCCACATCCACTAAAAGAAAATGTCAAGATGGTTCTTAATTTATTTGAAGATGGGCATGGAATTATTACTTTGTTCGATGAAATCGTTAGATATAAATTAAACAACAATTTTCAATCGCTTTGGAAACAACAGTTGGACATTCATGAAAGTTTATTCAGTTTTACACACGAAATATATTCTCCTGTCTTGCAACAGCAGATCGAAGGACTAAGAAATCTATGTTCAGGAATAGCCCAACGCAATCGAATACCAATACGAGAATCTGGCAACAAAAGATGGGAAACGAATGGATTAAGATATATAAACACTGTCTTGTTTATTCAACACAACAACAAAAGTACTCAAAGTCCGCTTGTAAAACAAATAACAGCTAGCCAATATCTGAACAATATGCAAATTGACTTCGATTCGAGCTATTGTCGAATTACCGCCTGGGAAAGTGCAATCATAATTGGCGCTTATGATGATGACTTTGCTAAGCATTTGCATCTCCATCGTAAACTGGAAAGAGCTCGTTTCTATATTTATTCTCTACGAAAACAACTGGAACAAGAAATTTGTTTGATAAACAATCAAAAAATATTTTCAAATACTGATGTTGCATCGACCCATGATTTTCATCTTCAAACAAAACTAAAAGTCGCAGAACTAAAGGAAATAGGAGCACACAGGTTATTGGCATCCAAGTATTATGAGCTATTTCAACCATTGTTGAAAGCAAATCGTATTCCTCAGGAAATTGATAGGCTTGAAGAACTATTAAGACTCATCGAAGAACATCTGCTTGTTCATGTGAAGCAGACCGAAACAGGATTCCAACGTGCTAGCACTCTCGCTCTTCTCGTGATTGCGGCATTTCAAGTCGTTGGAATTGCAATCCAACAAAATTCTGTATCTAATAATACAATATTCGCATTATTTATGGCAATATTGATGGCAATATTGATAGCAGGCAGAGTTCTACAATTTCTTGTGCAATATTTTAAAAGTAAAATAATCAAACAAAGGAGAATTAAGTCAATATGAATAATGGAAGAATAGTATGGCACAAAAAGAAAAAACTGAAACCTACAATCATTTTAGTTACATCCAAGAAAGCTTCGGAAAAGATTTCAGAACAGAATGCGACTGCTTGGAACAAAACCTCTAATATTGAATCTCATCGATGTAGCCCAGACTCCTGTGCACCTGATTCGGGTTGTGGTCCTGATAATTCTTGCAAGCCCGACTCCTAAAGATAAGATGAAGTATTCAAAGAGGAAAACAAAATCTTGGTTTCTGCTCTGATACATTCCTCCCATGTCAACCAGCTTGATCCCTCGACCCGCGCCCGATAAAGCAAATGCGGCATTTGCAGTACGGGCACAAAAAGTGGAGGCTCGATTGAGCTTCCACTTTTTAATTTATATAAACTGCTTAATAATTCGTCGTATGGTCGATCAACCCGCGGTCTCTTGCTATGCTGTCACAGTATCTGAACACCCATACACTGACGATGCCAAAGATAATGCTTAGGCCAAGCAGAACGCCGAGGATTTCCATGTTGCTAAAGTTTGCCAATGTTGGGAAAGCCTGCGCTACATTGCCAACCAGTGACCTTCGCAGGAGTTCAAGCCAGTAAGTTGTGGGCATAAAATAACCAACGGGACGAATCCACTCAGGTAACACATCCAATGGGAAGACTGCGCCGCTGAAAATGTACAGCGCTCCTGCCGTGGCTTCGCCGATAAAGCCTTCGTGGCGCGCAACTGTCAATGTGACACCAGCCAACAGCAAGCCAAGCAGCGCAAGCATCACCACACCAAGGATCAACGTGACGAGGAACAATCCCCAATTGATTTCCGCAAGTTTCAGGGGCACATTCAGGAACAGCACGCCCGCGGTAATGGTAATGAACACTGCAATCGAACCCGTGATAAAGCGCGCCACGCCACGTCCCAAAAGATAAACGGGAATGTAAATGGGCGCTATATACATATATTTCAAAGTCTTGTAATGCTCGCGGTCATCTACCACCGCCCATGAGACTCCCGTCATCACTGCGCCCACGTAGATGTAAAACGCATTCCCAAGATAAATATAGGGAAACAACGCGCTGTCGAAATTGCCCTGCGTGATGATACCGTACATGATGACTAATATCGCCGCGCCCGAAAGCGGCTTGACAATGGAATACACCGCAAACAGAAAGGGATCAGTCCAGTTGGATTCGATCATCCATCCCAGCCAGGCCGCCATGCGAAAGGAACGTAATGAAGTTGATGTTTGCATAAGTTTCTCCTACTTTATTACCTACACCGGTGGTCGAGTAGCCCGAGCGATAGCGAGGGCATATCGAGACCACCAATAAAATATGTACTTTTCGTTAACAGGTGGTCTCGATATGGCGGCGACGAACATGCCGCCTACTCGACCACCAGCGCTACTTTTTATCTCCGACTCTCTGTAATTCTTCCTTCTCTTACCGCGATCTTCTCAACATAGGCCAGTAATATTTTCGCAGTCACCACAAAGATGACAGACATGATTGCCAGAATGAGGATTTCCAGGTTCACAGTCATAAAACCGAATTGAAAACCTGAAGCGAAGATCAACTGACGCATCGCGTCCATGCCAAGTGTGAGCGGGATAATGGAAGCGCCAGCCGCCACCCAGAACGGCAGAGACTTGATCGGGAAGTAAAAGCCAGAAGCGAGAAAGATCGGTTCCTGTGCCAGGTTTGCCATGTGCCAGGCTTCACGTCCGAAAAGCAAAAATGCAGAAGCCATCATCATGCCCATTCCATACAACGCCACCATCGCCAGCATGAACACCGAAAACAGTTGAAGATAACTCACCACTTCATAGGTGACGCCAAACATGAATGAGCCAAGCAAAGTCACTGCAATAGCGCGCATGGCAGTTGCTAACATTCCGCCTAAAGCCATGCCAAGCAGGATCGCCATCATGGAATTCGGGGCCATGATGTACAGGGCAAGGTTACCCTGCTCCTTTTCCCAATACAACTGGCTGGACATGCTCCACAAAATATTCATCCAGAAAGCGGTCATCGCGCCGCCCATCACCACGAAGCCAATATATTCCTCAGGCGCTTTCAATGCTCGATACACCAACACATATGCGATCACCGCCAACATGGGCATGACCACATCGAATACCAGCCACGATACTTCACGCTGCTGCCCGATCAAACGCGGATATGCGCGGGCGATGATGGTCTTGAAAAACAATCGCCAGCCCGTATCCTTGCGTGAATATTTGCCCTGTACAGCAAAATTTATTTTGCCTTCTTGCGAAATGAATTTCGCGTTACGTGGTTTCATTGGACTCCTCCTCCGCCATACTGCGCCCGACCAGGTCCACAAACACATCTTCGAGCGTCGGTTGACGTTTATTTAGATTCATCACCTTCACATCTTTTTGCGTGAACAAATTGATGACACGTGCCAGCGCAGATTCCTCGATCAGTGAGACGTTTAAACGTGCGCCGCCTTCGATGTCGGTCACGATCACTTTCTGGACCGCAGGCTGGGACTCGATCATTTGCGGGGTCAACCCGTTGAGCGGACTCGTCTCGATCTCGAACATAACATCCTTCTGCAAACGCTGCTTCAATGCAGAGGGTGTATCGCAGGCGAGAACACGTCCCTTGTTGATGATGGCAACACGATCACATAATTCATCTGCTTCGACCATGTAATGCGTAGTGAGCAGGAGCGTGCGTTCCTTATCCGCTTTCAGCCATTCGATGATGAACTTGCGCACATCGCGCGATGCGCCAACATCAAGTCCCAGAGTAGGCTCATCGAGGAACAAGACTTCGGGGTCGGTGAGGAAGCCGCGCACGATATTCATCTTCTGGCGCAGGCCGGTAGAAAGATCGGATGATTTTGTATGCATACGATCCTTCATGCCAACCATGGTCAACAAGGCTTCGATACGTTCGTTGGCTTCTTTTGATGGCACACCGTAGAACTGCGAGAACATCCACAAGTTTTCACGCACTGTTAAGAGTCCATAACCTGATGACTCACCGCCTGAAACCATATTGATGCGCGGACGCACCATGTCTGGTTCAGTGTGGACATCTGCTCCTGCAACGCGCGCCCAGCCCGAAGTCGGAGAAAGGAGCGTGGTGAGGACTTTGATCAAAGTCGTTTTACCAGCGCCGTTTGGGCCGAGGAGTCCGAATAGTTCGCCGCGTTCCACCGTCAAATTGACATCCTGCAAAGCAACTAGTTCCTTGCGGGTTTCTTTTTTACTGCCGCGCAATTTATATATGCGGCCAAGATCATGAGTTTCAATTGCAAGGGATTTTGACATTTTTCTCCTTAATATTTGCTAATAAATTACGTTGTGTAATCGTTTGAAGGGCGTAGGGCGGGCGTCAAGCAGTATTTGTTGACGCGTGATAAAGTTGCAGGCGTAAGGTGATTTCTCTTCTCCTC
>NZ_JBXMTI010000161.1:0-5954 GCF_057083605.1 Candidatus Villigracilis sp.
CCGTGGATTCGCTCTTGCGCGACGCGCCCCTGCCGCCCGAAGTGCGGATGCGTGACGCCGAAGGCAGGATCCAGATCGAGAAAGCCGCGCCGCCTGCCAAATCGAGAGCGGATGTGAAAACGCCTCGCCGCGGACTGGGGTCTGCTCCGGCTTCCGAACTGCCTGCACCCACGCCTCAGCCCATTGCTCCAATCGGCGCGGCGTTGCAGACCGTGCGCGTGTACGCCTACGGCGTCGCGAAGAATCGACTGCAACAAGCCGCCAAGCGACTCGGCGTGCCCGCCGTGGTGGTGCGCGACGTGTCCGAAGCGGACGCGCTCGTCACCCTGCGGACGTATTATCGCAACCGCCAGCAGACCGTGATCGAAGCCGAACAACGTGGCATGCCGATCTATGTGTTGCGGGCGAACACCGTGGCGCAGGTGGAGCAATTCCTCAGCGACCTGTATAACCTGAGCGCCGCGCACACCCCGCGCGATAACATGGACGATATTCGCAGTCAGACCCAGCAAGCCATCTCCGCAGTGCTCAACGGCGAACGTTGGGTGGACCTGCCGCCCAGCCCGTCCATCGTGCGCCGCCTGCAACACGAAATGGCGCGCAGTGCGGAACTAGTGAGTCATTCGTATGGTAAAGAGCCGCGACGGCATGTGAGGATATTTAGGGAATAAGATAAGGGACAAGTCTTAGACTTATTCCTCCCTTCCTATTTGACTGACTGAAACAGTCGAAAAGACCTGTATATTTCAACGTCCCTAATGTTTTCCGTCTTTTTCAGTGAATAAAAGGATAGGCAAATATGGTGTGGAAAAATAATCAAGAACCTTTTATTCCAACTGTGCAAGCACTTTCCGTTGGAAAGCACATGTCAACCGGACGTAACCAACCATTACAAATGCTCTGTCAATCTGAGAATGGAATTGATGACTATATTGTTAAGTTATGGAATACACCAGAGTTAGGCTTGGGGGTTCATAGCTTAGCAAGAGAAATATACGGCGCTTTGTTAGCTAATTTTTTTGGTTTGAACACACCAGATGTTGCTTTGGTGAACATAGATGTAGATTTTGCGCTCGGTGTACCAAACCTAATCATTAGAGAACGCATAAGCAAAAGCCCTGGCTTGAATTTTGGTAGCAAATATTTATCTGGTACGATTATCTTCAATCCACCAGTAACTCCAGCCAAACTTCATGATGCTACTATGGTTTTTTGTTTTGATATGTTGATTTGGAATTTAGACAGAAATTTACAAAAACCGAATATGTTTGATACAGCGAACGGTTTTATTTTGTTTGATCACGAGCAAGCTTTTCCTTATTCAAGGCCACAAATGATGCTTGGAGGTTTTCCTGCCCCTTGGGATTTCCTTAGAGAAGCTTGGTGTGGAAATCATATTCTTTATTCCAGTTTAAAAGGGCAAGATTGTAGGTTGGAAATCGAAGAATTCATAGGGATATTGGAAACTCTATCTGACGATATTTTTGCTACAATAGAGGAGAAAATACCTTCCGAGTGGATCACCCCAGACCTATCTGAAATATCATCCTATCTCGCAAATGCTCGGGACAATTCTGAAGCGTTCAAGAGAAGTTTGCAGGAGATTTTGGTATGAATACAAAAACACCCTTCCAATTTGCCGTTTTACGGTATATTCATGACTCTTTCACAGGCGAATTCCTAAATGTTGGGGTAGCACTTTACTGCCAGAATCCAGCAATTTTCCGAGTGAAACTATTGCAGAAATACAGCCGTATTACCGGGACTTTTCCAATGGCGGATGGTGAATTCTATAGGCGCTATATCACTAGTCTGCAAGGTAAACTTGACAAACTGGCAGAAAAAGTTAATAGCAAACAAACTTCTTTTGATATATGGCTACCTGATCGCATTGAGGGACTATTAAATCAGGTCTTACCTCCAGATGATTCGTCCATTCAGTTTAGTGAAGTACAAGGTGGAATGGCTGATGATCTGGATGCGACTTTCAATGATTTGTATAGGCGCCTTGTCGAAACTTACCTGTCGCAAGAGGAAAACGAATCCCGTAATGATGAAGATGTGTGGAATATATTCAGTAAATTGCTCAGAGAACAAAAAGTAACTCGTTTTCTAAAGCCAACCATCATTCGGACTGAAAAACAAGATTTTGAATTTGAACATGCGTGGAAAAATGGACATTGGAAAGCTCTGGAACCTCTTTCGTTTGATTTGGTAAACCCAGGAAATATCAGAAGGAAGGCACTTCAATATTTTGGTCAGAATGTTGTATTAGAAGCAAGCAAGGATATCAATATGCTTTATTACCTGCTTGGTAAGCCTCGTAGAGACGATATTTCGGTTCTAAAAGCATATGCAAAAGCAAAAGACCTTCTAGGTACTGGGGAACATACTAAAAAAATTAAATTGATTGAAGAAGATGAGGCGGAAGATTTTGCGCGTGAGATTGCCCCAAAAATCGAAGCCGATGTTGCTCACGAAAACAAGAAATAGCTATTGCTACTAACTGGCTTGCACAGATTGATGAACACCCGTGTAATTAGTGATAAAAACAAACAGGAATAGATTACAAACCTATTCCTGTTTGTTTTAACAATCAACTCAATATCAATTATCCTTCGTCTCGCCAAACGCAGTTCGGTGCAAGTGTGCCGCAAATGACCGAACTTCTCGAATGTTTTGCGATTTATTCGCACCATTCGCTTGTTCGCGCAATTCGCGTTTAGAAAATCTGGATTTTGGTAAAGCTGTTCCTCGGCCCAAAACGACATTTACTTGTTCGATTGTCTCCCTTATACTTCCAGTGTTCAACGGGTTAATACCACTTAGTCTACGAGGAGAATGCCATGGATGTGTTGCTGGATTTTCTGACCGAGAATCTGTTTGTCATTTTGGGTGGCGCCGCAGGCGGTTTCATCGGCCTGCTCGTATCCTGGCGGGAATTGGGCAAGATCTTCCGGATGCTCCGCACCTCCACGGGGGAGATCGCCTCACTGCCTGGGGATGAGTATGTGGAAGTGGTCGGTCGGGCCGAAAGCCGCAACCCGATCCCCAGCCCCATTACCCAAACGCCCTGCGTGTTGTGGCAGGTGTTGGTCTCAGAACGGCGCAGTTCCGGCAAGAGTTCGCGCTGGGTTGTCGTGCGTAGCCCCATGTCCACAGAGTCGTTTGAGGTGTCGGATGGTACCGGGCGGGTACAGGTGCATCCCATCCGCGGCGTGGAACTGCTTCTGCGGGATGATGTGAAAAAATCTTCGGGCCTGTTTCGCTCACTGGACGAGCAAACCCAGGCCGCCTTGACCCAAATGGGCGTGGACACGAAAGGCCTGTTGAACATGAACAAGGCTATGCGCGTCCAGGAGCGTTTCATCGAACCGGGTGACCAGGTCTATGTGCTAGGCAAAACCTATACCAGCGGCGGCCAGCGCATGCTGGATGGCGAGAACACACCGCTCATGATCAGCGATCACAGTGAGTTGGGCTTGTTGAGTCGGTTTGCCGGGCAGGTGTTCATCAATATCCTGGGTGGGATCTTGATCGGGGCTATGCTGGTGTTCTACTTCACCAGCCGGTAAGAGGAGTTCGCCAGAAACATGCCATCCACGTTCATCACGCTTGAAGGGCCCGAAGGTTCGGGCAAGACCTCGCACATTCCCTACCTCGTGGAATATCTGCGCGAAAAGGGTTATGTCGTCTTCCCGACGCGCGAACCGGGTGGCACCTCCATCAGCGAGCAGATTCGAGACGTTCTACATGATCTCAAGAACGCGGAGATGCATCCGCGCACAGAGACGTTGCTTTATCAGGCCGCGCGCGCCCAAATTGTGGAGCAGGTCATCAAGCCGCGTCTCGCCGACGGGGAGGTGGTCATCTCCGACCGCTACTACGACTCCACGATCGCTTATCAGGGCTATGGACATCAACAGAACTTGGAGCAAGTCCGCGGATTGGTCAAATACGCCACGGGCGGACTCGACCCGGATCTGACCATCCTGCTTGACCTGGATGTAGAGATCGGGCTGGGACGCAAGAAAAAAGACAACGAATGGAACCGCCTCGACGCCTACACCGTCGAATTCCACAAACGCGTCCGTGCCGGGTATTTGGAAATGGTGAAAGCCGAACCGAAGCGCTGGGTGGTAGTGAACGCCGAACAGAAATGGGATGCCGTGCAGGCTGAATTGCGGAGGGTGATTCTAGAAAGACTGAAATGAAAATTACCGATTTTTCGACAATTTTCTTGCTGTATAATGATTTCCATGGACGCAACAGATCAGATCGTTCAGAAGTGTAAGGAAGTGCTTGCGAAGCAATATGGCCGGCGTCTTAAGGGCGTAATTCTGTACGGTTCTTTGGCGCGTGGAGAAGCCACGCCCGCCAGCGACATTGATTTGCTTGTTTTGCTCGACCCTCCGTTGGATTATTTTGCCGAACTATGGAATTTGATCGAAATTCTGTATCCGATTCAGCTTGAGTCAGAAAAGTTGATCTCTGCCAAGCCTGTGTCAGTCAAGGACTTTGAGGTAGGTAGTCTTTCTTTATATCGAAATGCGCGCCGCGAAGGGGTGGCTGTGTAATGACAGATTACTCCGGCGAAATTGCATCAAAAAGTAGAATTCCCGTAGGGCAACCGTAGGAAGATTTTCATATTCAAAAGTTAGAATTTTATGGAGGAGGCTTAGCCATGAAATTTCTACTTTCACTTTGTTTGTTGGGGCTGTTTGTCTCAGCTTGTAGCCCTGTGACGGAAACTGCAACAACGATTGTTGCTGACACTCCCTCAACAGGATTTCAAGATTTTTCCTATAGGATAACATGGTCAAACAATGACCGCTTGATAGCCTTGACCACTAACACCGGTTTATATGTGTATGACACCTCATCATATAAACAGGTGGCGGCATTTGACGGGCTCGGTGGCTCAACGGCCGTGTTTGGTACCAATACCATTGCCGCGGTGAACAGTAAGGGGATTTTTGTCTGGAGTTTGGCAGACTTTAGCTTGGTTTTCACGAAAGCAGATTTGGATACACACTTTCAAACTCTGGCCATCAGTCCGGATGATAAAGTTTTGGTCACAGCCGAACAAAAGCGTTTCAGATTCTGGAATATATCTGATGGTGAATTGTTGGCGGAAATTACATCCGACAACTTTGTGAATGACATGATCTTTACGGACGCCAATACCTTGCTGGTCGCCGATGTGTTTTTAGCGACAGTCCAAAAATGGGATATTCCATCTCAGACAGAAACTCACCTGTTCGATGTGCAAAGGGCTGCCGTCAATTTCAATTTGAGCGAGGATGGAGATGTGATGGTGGTAGATTATGGGGATTACGGTTTCGAGTTATGGGACGTGGAGACAGGCAAAGGAATTCGGACGTATCCCGATATTATCGGCGCGCCAGGCTGGAACAACCTAAGTGGCGACGATCAAACCGTGGTCGTGTGGGGCTATGGCATTGGAAACGATAGCGGCATGTCAGTCTGGGATTTAGCCCGTTACGAACAACTATTTGAAATTTCGACTCCCATGGTCAACGGTGATGGCTGGCGTTGCGGCGCCTTGAATTCAGACGGTTCTATTTTGGCGGCGAGTAACAATGCCGGCTACATCTATTTCTATGACGTGGGGAGCGGTGAAAAGGTGGGAGAAATCTTCCTGCCGTACAAGTTCACGGGATAGATGAATTCAATTACAGAGTGCCGCATAATTTACTAGGCTTTGGATTGATTTTCGTTCTACGAGTTCAGTGAAAAGTTTACTTATTTATGAGACAAGCGGTAGAATACAGACAAATCAAAATGACCGCCGACTCCCAAAACGATATTCAACATCTCAAAGCCATCGGGCGCATCTGTGCCGAAACCCTGCGCCGGATGCAGGGCGCCGTCCGCGCGGGGATGACGACGCGCGAACTCGATGAGATCGGGCGCGCCTTCCTCGCCAGCGA
>NZ_JBXMTI010000162.1:0-25094 GCF_057083605.1 Candidatus Villigracilis sp.
GCCTGAAACAGGCTGGGTCAGTTTTTATTTGCGAGAAGATGGGGATGTGGAGCGTGCGATTGCCCTGCTCAAACGTTCTTATGAAATTGCCTTGAAACAGAATAACAAAAATAATTTTTAACTATACATTTTCTAAATTGATGTCGTTGCGAGCTGCCGTTCTTGTTCTTTGGCGGCGTGGCAATCTCCTTATTAAGTTGATTTGTCTCCTTATAACAGGAGATTGCTTCGGGCTAACGCCCTCGCAACGACATTTTTTACGGTAAGGTGAAAAATTAATCCAATTTCAAATTTCCATTTTCATCGAATGGGAAAAATGGGTTGTAAGCAACTTCCCAACGGTAATCATTGGGGTCGGCGAAATAAGAACTATATCCACCCCAAAAAGCCTTTTGTGGTTCTTTGATGATTTTTACACCCTTTGATTTCAAGTCAGCGATGATCTCGTCCACTTCAGCCTCACTGCGAGTGTTGTATGCCAAAGTGATTCCTGAAAATCCGCTGCCAGTTGGTGATGTCATCGCATCTTCTGCCAACTTCTCGCGCGGATAGATCGCGAACACCACTCCGCTCGTCTGAAAGAATGCCACGTCGTCCTGGCTGGCGCTGGCGGGTTTCCAACCGAGAGTCTTTGTATAAAACTCATACGACTTCTTGAAGTCCCGCACACCAAGAGTGATCAGATGAAGTTGCTGTTTCACAATTGACTCCTTTTCACCAGATTATCCCACAGAGCGATTCTACCCTGCTTCTTTTTATTCGAAATTTTCACGTGGAACATGACTCCTCCGTTGCCTGGATGTGATTGGAAAAGGCATCGGATGTATGATATATTTTGCCCTATAAAATTCCAACCATTGAATGACTCACCTCATACAGATGATGGAATCGAGTCGCATTAGATGCTCAAGCCATTTCACTGGAGGGACACTCGGTGAACAAAAAAGTGCTCTTAATCGATGATGACCCTGAACTCGGCAAATTAATCGAGGCGATCCTGAAGCCGCTTGAAATTACAGTCCATCAGGCACTTTCAGGGGGTGATGGGTTAAAGCAGGCCTACATGATCCATCCAGATATGGTCATTCTGGACATTACGATGCCAGGTCTGGATGGCTTCGATGTTTGTTCCCGCCTGCGTGAATTTTCCAATTTCCCGATCATGATGCTAACCGCTCGCGGCAATGAAAGCGACTTGTGGCGTGGTTTTAACGCGGGAGTGGATGACTTCCTGAGAAAGCCCTTCCGCAAGGACGAATTCGAAGCACGCGTACGCGCCCTGCTCAGGCGCTCGAACAATCAGGGCCCCGCCGAATTTTCCCATATAACAGCATACACAGACCCTGTTTTGGAAATTAACCTTATATTCAAGACCGTTAAACTGCGGGGGAGCCTCGTGGAACTTTCGCCCAAGGAATATGACTTGCTGGCGTATTTGGTGCGTGAACCGGGAAAAGTCCTATCGCATCGCGAGCTGGTGCAGGAGGCATGGGGAGAACATTACTCTAATGACCCTGGCGAGTTATCTCTTTATATTTACTACCTAAGGCACAAATTGAAAGATGGTCAGAATGGGCATCAATATCTCCGCACCATTTGGGGGCGTGGGTATACTTTTGCGCCTCGTAACAGCGAGGAAATTTCATAAGAATTCAAGGTCGGAAGAAGAGGGGCACTAGAATACTTCACCAAACCACCCGCGTTGATCTCAAAAGAATTCAAATAAAGTTCAAAGATTTAAAAAGATTTATGGGAGTAAAGTATGTCCATATCAATTTTTAAATAGATTTTGAAATGGATTTTTTATTGCTCTTCTATGAAGGGTTGCCTGTTTTGCTTCTGCAGCAAGATTGTTTTTCTCGCGTTATCCCGCATAGCCTGTTTTGTGTGATCTAACTGGCAAGGCTGAAGGAGGTGGCATCCAAAATAACGCAAACGCTTGGTCGAACCCCATGTATGGGCAAATTCGGTTTTAATTATTATTTTCAGGAGGAGCAATGAAAAATAAGTTTTCCGCAGCTTTATCGTTAGCCGTGATGCTGGCGATGTTGGTCATGTCACTCGCTTTAGCCGATGACTTCTCTATCGACAATGATGTATTCAGCTCGGGCAATCAGAATGGTGTAAGCCTAAGTGCTGCCGAGGGTGCGACTGTCAATACAAGCGCTCAAATTTTTGTTGACTATCAGGGTAGCAAACACTTGGTTGCGGGAAGCACCGTTACGTTTGCGGTAAGCGCTGCCCAGACAACTTTGCCCGCCGGTTACTCAGTGGCTGGGGTGTCGAGCCCGGTACCAAGCGACTGGAACGACACCAACGATCAATTTGTCGCTGGCTCTTCCAGTATTTCTTTCACCGCTCCGTCTGCGCCCGGTGTTTACTCGTACGTGGTGAAGTAGAGCGACACCAGTACCTGCTCATCTTCTGGCGATTGCCTAACCGGCGCCAATGCCTTTAACATTCAGCTCACTGTCACAGGGACTACCGTCGTGGATACAGACGACGACGGCGTGCCGGACGATGAGGACAACTGCCCGACCGTCGCGAACGGAGATCAAGCTGATTACGATGGTGATGGCCTTGGCGATGCCTGCGACCCCGATATCGACGATGATGGCGTACTTAATGAAACCGACAATTGTCCGTTTGTTGCGAACGGAGATCAAGCTGATGCCGATGCAGATGGAGTTGGCGATGCCTGCGACCCCGACGTCGACGGTGATAGTGTGCTAAATGGCACGGACAATTGCCCAACCGTTTCAAATGCAGATCAGGCTGATTCCGATAATGATGGTCTCGGCAATGTATGCGACCCCAATGCATTTGCACCTGAAGTTGGCTCAGCTGCTGCTGATGCTGATGGTGATGAAGGCGATACACTCTCCACATCGGGTTCCTTCACGGATGGCGATGGAAATTCCACACTTACTATTTCGTTCACCGGCGCTGGCACCGGCGTTGACAACGGCGATGGCACATGGTCATGGAGTTTCACTACCACTGATAATGGAAGTGGCTCCGTTACGGTGGAGGCAAGCGATGGTGACCACGCAGTTGCATCAGATAGTTTCGATTGGTCAGCCGCCAACGTTCCGCCCTCCGCTATGGGAGGCCCGGATGGACAGGGCACCGAAGGCTCGCCGCTTGGCTTCACGTGGTCATGCACTGATCCGGGCACAGCCGATACATGGACTGCTTCTGTGGATTGGGGTGATGGCAATCCACTAGAGAGTCTTGGGCCAGTGACTTGTAATTTAGGTACTTTCGGTGCATCGCACAGTTATGTGGATAACGGCAGCTATCTCGTGACACTCGCGGTCAATGATGATGATGGCGATAGTGGAACACACTCAGCCAACGCGGATGTTGCCAATGCCAATCCTATTGTTGCAGCTCCCTCGTGGCAGAGTCTATCAGTTGCTTGCCGCGTGCCGGCAACCCTGACCAATATCAGTTTCAGCGACGCTGGAGTGATTGATTACCCATGGAATGTAAACATAGACTGGGGAGATGGTTCCGCGGATACCAACTACAACACAAATACCCAGGGTGGTCAGGCTGATCAATCGCACACGTACAATAGCCCGGGAACTTACACTGCGCTTGTCACGGTCACCGACAAGGATCTCGGCTCGGGTTCCAACTCATCCGATTCGCTCACGGTGAACCAAACCTACTCCGTGGATTTCCTGCCCCCGTTTGACGATTCGACCCCTAGTGGTTTGATCGTGAACAAGATGAAATATGGACGCGTTGTGCCGGTCAAGGTTACGATCTATGATGATTGTGCACTCGCATATATTACCGATCCGACGATGAGTGTAACAATCAAAGTCAGCAAAACATCTGGATCAGGGACTAGCGATGCGATTGAGCAATACGCTGACGCAGGACAATCTAGCGGCAATACGAACCAGTTCCGTTGGGCTGACGGTTTTTGGATCTATAACTTGGATAGTAAGGCACTCACGCTCATCGTCAACAACCTCTATCGTGTTGATGTTTATGTCGGTGCGGTTCAGGCGACGGTTAGCAATTGGGCCGTCTTGCAGCCAGTGAAATAACTCAAAATTCGGGGGTGACGTGAGCGGCAGCTTATAATGCTTCTCACAATTCATGAAAAGAGGCTTGCGTATTTATATACGCGAGCCTCTTCGTTTGCATTGCAACTAGGGAAAATTATGCATCCCACGGAGCGACACTACGCCCGTGCCCGCCTCGCAACGACCCGATAATTGATTCTGCCAAATTCGGCATTACCTCCGCTGTGGCCCCCAGCAGACCGAAGCAGCCTGCGATCATCATGTCACCGAAGGGGGTAGCGAAATACGGACGCAACCGACCATTGACCATCGACGATTGACCATCTTCCATCGTTTGTGGTCCACCGTCCATCGTCCGAAACATACTTCGCCTCGGGCCTGTCACCACTACATCAAATTCATCACTTCCGAATTCAAATGGATCCTGTGAATACATCAACGCACCATGACCCATGTCATCAAATACATCTTCGTGTTTCAAAGAACCATCTGCCAATCTTCTTATCAATGACTCAAGTTTCGGCAAATCGATCTCACCTGTGTGATGTTCAAAGACTCCCTCGATTCCTTTTTCTCCCAAACGAAAAGCCAGTGTATGGAAGTTGCCCACATTGCAGATGATCTTCTGCCTGCGCGTAGTCACTTTGGTATCAAAGTCAGCACCTAGCACTGCGGCAGGTGCAGTATCCATCACCACCAGCGGACAGGGCAACTCACCAGCCGAGTCTGCTACAGATTGCAGGCGGGTCATGATTTTTGGAATGTCATCTGAGAGATAAGCAAAAGCAGAAAGGGAATTCCTTGCCCCCGAATGGGGGTGAGATTTGATTCTTTCATCTAAATAATCAAACCTGAATTGTCTGTCTGAAACCCCTGCAGGTGCGTTGCCATGATCGAACACTGCAACCGCAATTGCGGATAAGTCATTTAATGAAACGCCATAGTCATTGAAGGTTTTCGAGATTAACTCAAAATCGAAATCTTTCAACTCCAGTTGTTCTACATCTTTCATCTTTCTTCTTTCATCTTCCCCAACTATCTTTATCCCCAATGCCTCCACCTTATCCAGCTCATCATTCAACGTGGTCGCGGCAGAGGGTGTCATGTAAACAGGAATCCCTGCGCGCGCGTATTCTTCTATTGCCCAGGCCGAGGGGCCGCCACCCATTTGATGTCCAGTCAGCAGGATGGGGTCGCGGCGCGAAGCGTGAAGCGACTGCTTGAGACGCCGATGAACCATCATGGTAGGCGAAGGCAGCACGAGTTTGAATCCGTTCTCGATGTCGAGATTCGAATCGTAAAGAAAAATATCCTGCGTGCCTGTGCCGATATCTACCGTTAAAATTTTCATGAGTGCATTTAACCAGAGATGAACGGAGATAAACAAAGATTTTTCGTTTTATCCCTGTTCATCACCGTTTATCAGGGTGAATTATATTTCAATCCCAAGCCAGATGCGGATGAAATAGCCGATCACAAACGAGAAGGCTGCCACGCTGAGACTCAAACCAGCCATCTCGATAAACCGTTCGCGAAAAGATTCACCCTTGGCGACGGAGATGTAGTAATTGAAAACCGCGATGATGATAACGGCGGTTGTGAGCGCAATGGCGAGGTCGAGATAATAATTTTCGAAGAGAAGATATGGAAGAATGAGCAGGGTAACCGTGGTGATATAAGCAATGCCTGTATAGATCGCGGCGCGCACAGGATGTTTTTTTGTATCCTCCGAACGCGTGGATAGATACTCACTCGCCGCCATAGACATGGACGCGGCAATGCCTGTGATGAGACCTGAAAGGGCGATGAGTTTTGTGTTTTGCAGGGCAAGTGTCAGCCCGGCCAGAGCGCCTGTCAATTCCACGAGGGCATCATTCAAGCCGAGCACAACGGATCCCGCGTATTGCAGTCGTTCCTCATCCAGCATGTCAATGAGTTGTTGTTCGTGCTGGTCTTCCTCATCGCGATATTTGAGCGCCTCGGGAATCACTGTGGAAACGGATTCGTAATTTGCCTGCGCAGCCTGTTCACCCTGCTCCATAAGTTTGACACCGAAGGTAAAGCCGAACATAACGCTGACAAGATAATAGAACCAAACATTGACCCAGCGCGGTTGGACATCCTGATTGGTATATTGTTTCCAGCCGTTGTAGTGGCGTAATTCATCATCCCCGATATGATCCAGTATCTCTGCATTCTCTTCCGATTTGACACGCTTTGCAAGGCGTTTGTAAATGTGATGTTCGGTGATCTCGATCTCTTGAAAGAGGAGCACTTTGTTAAGAACGTCATCGCTGAGTTGCTGCATATTGAACTCCTTTCGAAAAATGTTCGAGACTATTGTAAGCGATTTTCCACGAACAAAAAGATGCGCCCGGAGCGCATCTTTTTGTTTTTTTGATTTTCGTTATGCCTTTTGCAAGACGAAGTACCAATATCTTCGATTATCCAAATGCGGCAAAGCGTTGGGCGAATTGGGGGTGAGTCCTGCAAAGTGATAGAACTGTTTCCGCATGATGGCTGGCACGTATTTATCAACCAACTGCCTGCGGCGTTCGCGATCCATTTCCATGGCCTTCAACACGTTGTCTGTGATGTCTTCCTCTTTGATAAGTTTCAATCCCAGGTTCTTTAACTGCGCATGCCAAATCGCCACTTTTTCTTCGTAACGCAGGTCGGTGTAAAGAAAATATCCATTTGGCTTGAGCACTCGTTTGACGTGCTCAAAGAATTTTGTGATGTTTGGGTAATAGAGCGAGGCTTCCACATTCACGACCACATCGAACGAATTGTCGGGGAAAGTTAGCGCCTCGGCGTTTCCATGATGGAATTTTAAACCTTCCACGTTGTTATATTGTTCGCGGCAAAACTCGATGGCGCGGGATGAAAAGTCGACTCCTGTATAGGATTTCGGTTTGAATTGACGGACGATAAAGTGCGCGCCTCCACCCCGCCCGGAGCTGATTTCCAGTGCTTCGGCATTTTCCCAATCTATATGCTTTGCTACGTGATAATAAAGCTGCATTGGGTAGCGGTGGATCTCATCTTCCGGGTCAAGCGGAATAGGCTCATGTCCCTCATGATGGGACGTATACCCAAAATTCATGAAGATCACATCCCTTTTCAGATTTAAGCTGGAAAGGAATTCATATTGCAGGCGCGTCAGCCAGCTTTTGATGTTTGGAAAACGGTGAAATAATAGCTTGTTGAACATGTCTCTCCTCCGGTTTTATATTGCGGAATAGCTTTTTGATTTTTGAACGCTGCGTATTATAACCCTGTGACTGAAACGAAGATAGCATGACAACTTAACAATAAAAATAAGCCTCGGATTTTCTGTGACCTATTTCACTATTCCACAACCCTCGCCTGCCCAGGCCCCTTCGAGGATGGGGAAAAACGAGAGTGGTTGTGGGGTTGTTGCTCATGCTTTTGATATTAATTCATTCAATCTGTTTACGTAAGTTTGGAACACAAGATCATTGAAATTAATTTTTTGCAGTTTTTGATACATATCCTCGATTGTCTTTTTCATTTCTTTTAAAAATTCTGTAGCATTAATTCTCTTTTCGGTCTCATTAAATAACTTTCCCGATCTGCCAATTTTCCAACCATTCCTAGTTTCGCCGTTATGCAAAACCCCACATCTTACATTCGTGTAAAAGTCGTGAGGGATCCCATTGTCTTTTGTTCGATCATTAATATTTGCATATTGAGTGGCCGACAGTCCACCAACAGAAAAACAATGAAATCTGGGATTAGTTACAAAGAAGTAACCAAAACACTTTTCACTATTTCCGCGCGTGTTCTTTAAACTCGGTACTGTGAACGAAATATATGTTTCAATCAACAGACAACAGTTAGCCATTATTGAAAAGCCATCTTTGTAATCCTTTTTGTAGTCCGAAGCCCTATATTCAAAAGGCTTGATATATCGCCTGTGTAATCTTTGATAGAAAAACCTAGCTAACTCAACTACGTTTGAGGTAGAAATCCATTGGCTGACTTGGCCAACAGTTATTTCTCTGCCATCATCATACGTAGCTAATATAACTTGGCTGTTTGTCATAATATTTACTCTCCTGAAAAATCGAGAGGTTTGCTATACATTTGTTCGTCATATTTCTTTAGCTTATTCTTGTACTTCATGACATCTATAAAATAGGTAATCGGTGATGTCGGTATTGCGATGGGCAAGAAGCCAACGCCAAGTTCTATGACTGTCCATAATATTGCACTAGATGCATCTGGCTTTGCTGCATCCCTCCAAAATTTCTCAGAAATCGTTTTTTCAAGCAACTCTTCTTTGAGCTCATTGATTGTCGCTTCCTTTTGTCTGAACTTGTGCATATATTTCGTTGCAAGTTCATGGGACTTCTTTGCATTACGGATGTTTTCTTTTGTTTCTTCGACTTGAACCTTATATTTTTGAAATGTTCGATTGTATACGTCCCTAAGCGGTTGTGACATATCCATAAGTTCAACAAAGGGAACTTTCTTAAGGGCTTCTAGATCGAAAGGAAGAGGCGCTTCCCAGCTAAATAATGGTTTTGGAACAACAGCTTTGATTGCTTTATCTAAAGTTAGTATTGGGATTTGCATGCTCTCAGATGCCACCAACAAGACAGCATCAATAAGATTTGCTACATGGCGCGCATTGCTGTAGTCTCTAGGATAGTTTCTGGCTCGTTCTATTTCTTCTGACTTCTTGAGTAACAATTCTTGGTTATTAATAAACTTTCTTGTGTCAAGAGTTCTTACTCTTTTTGACCCCATAAAAATTTTTAAATCCCTGTAGTCAGATTTGTCTAGGACATTTCTTCGAACATTAAAGTAATTGTTGAGTTCACTTAAGGTTACTCCTGTAATAAGAAACTCGTCACATGTTAAAGACGCCACCCTTAATTGTTCTTCCGCCTCGGTTTGTTGCTCAGTGTTGTTTGTAGTTAACGCGATGAGAACATTTGTGTCTAGCAGTATTCCTGTAGCCATAGATAGATTATAGCATTCGTTATTGAGAAGCAAAAAAGCCTCAGAGTTTTTCATCTCCGAGGCTTTTCTGTTTCAGCATTTACGCATTCAAATCGTATCCTTCAGGCAGCCAGCAGCACAAGACCAACTCTCTCGCCGCCTTGACCTCATCCATTCTGCCGAATTTCGTGGTGATCGGGGCGTTGTGGAGAAGTTCAGGCTGGGACTTGGCCTCCTCCGCGATCTTGATCAGGGCATCGGCGAAACGATCAAGCGTATCTTTGTTTTCGGTTTCGGTGGGCTCGATCATCAAGGCTTCGTGCACGATGAGCGGGAAGTAATTTGTGGGTGGGTGGAAGTTGTAATCCATCAGGCGTTTGGCGATGTCTAAGGCACGGATGTCACTGCCCTCAAATTGACCTTCGGCTACAAACTCATGCATACAGATGCGGTCATAAGGGATGGTGTAAGTATCGCGTAAGCGTGCCTGCAAATAATTTGCGTTGAGCACTGCGTATTGAGCAATATCCTTCAAGCCGTCAGGCCCATGCATGGAGATGTAGGTATACGCGCGCACGAGTCCGCCGCCGAAGTGACCGTGGAAAGCCTTCATGCGTCCGATGCTTTTCTTGGGCCTAACAAAGCCATAAAGTGGCGCGGTTTCATCATCACCTTCTTCAATGATGCCAACCAGTGGTGAAGGCAGGAAGTCCACAAGCTGTTGGCTGACGCCAACAGGGCCGGAGCCAGGGCCGCCACCGCCATGGGGGACAGAGAAGGTTTTGTGTAAATTGAAATGCATCACATCGAAGCCAAGGTCACCGGGGCGGACGATGCCGAGCAGCGCGTTGAGGTTTGCGCCGTCACCGTACATCAGGCCGCCGCATTTATGCACCAGCGCAACCACTTTTTCGATGTTCTCATCGAACATACCTAGTGTGTTGGGGTTGGTGAGCATCATGCCGACGACGGTATCGTCACAGGCGGCTTCGAGGGCTTTTAGGTCAACGTTACCGCGTGAGTCGGATGGAATGGTAATGACATTGAATCCCAACATACCAACGGAGGCGGGGTTTGTTCCATGTGCGGCGTCGGGGATGAGCATCTTGGTGCGTTTGATATCGCCACGAGATTTGTGATACGCGGCCATGATCAACACGCCGGTGAATTCACCGTGTGCACCAGCGGCGGGTTGTAACGTGACTCCTGCAAAACCACTAATCTCTTTCAGCCAATCCTGCATCTCAAACATCAACGCCAGGTTGCCTTGCACGGTTTCAATCGGTTGCAGCGGATGTGTGTAGAGGAAGCCTGCATAGCGGCAGGTATCTTCATTGATCTTCGGGTTGTACTTCATGGTGCATGAGCCCAAAGGATAGAAGCCATCGTCCACGCTGTAGTTGAATTTGCTGAGCTTTGTGTAGTGGCGTACCACGTCCACTTCGGCGAGCTCGGGCAGAGGCAGGTCAGAGCGTAGCAAATTCTTGGGAGGCAGAGCAGTATCAGGCACGTCTGAAGCGGGCATCTTTACGCCGCGTCGTCCGGGGGATGAAAGTTCAAAGATGGTGGGTTCGACAATGGTAGCCATTATTCCATCTCCTCTAAAACTTGTACGAGCGTATCAATTTCTTCCCGGCTGTTCATCTCTGTAACGGCAACCAGGATGTGGTCTTTGAGTGAGGGGTAATCCTTACTGAGATCGTATCCGCCAAAGATGCCGTTATCAAGCAAATATTGATTGACTTCGCTCGCGGGTTTGGGGCAGCATAAAACGAACTCATGGAAGAAAGGTTCGGTAAAGCAAAGACCAAAGCCATCGATCTTGCTGAGTTCGCTGGCAGCGTAATGCGCTTTTTGATAACAAAGGTTGGCAACTTCCTGCAATCCGCTTTTGCCGAGTGACGACATATAAACTGCGGATGCAAGAGCGAGCAAACCTTGATTGGTGCAAATGTTGGATGTGGCACGTTCGCGTTTGATGTGTTGTTCGCGCGCGGTGAGGGTTAATACATATGAACGTTGTCCGCGGTTATCAACGGTTTCGCCGATGAGGCGGCCAGCCATTTTATGCACGTATGATTTTTTGGTTGTGAAGAATCCGAGATAGGGTCCGCCATACCACAGCGGAATGCCGAATGGCTGCGCTTCGCCCACAACAATATCCGCGCCCATTTCGCCGGGTGTTTTGAGCATGAGTAACGCGGTGGGGTTTGCAACCACACAAACAAGCGCGCCTTTTGCGTGTGCATCTTCGATCAATTTTGTGTAATCATGGATGCGGCCAAAGAAATCGGGATATTGCACGATGACCAGCATGGTGTTGTCATCGATCAAGGATGTCAGTGCTTCGGGGCCGACCTCGAGATCGGCTGAGGGGTCATCCCCGGCTTCTTCCAAGCCCATGCCTTGTGAATAGGTGCGAATGACTTCGCGGTATTGAGGGTGCACGGTGGGAGACATGACAACCTTTTTGCGCTTCCCACGGAATTGAGCATAAGCGAGACTGACGGCTTCGGCAGTGGCTGTTGCGCCATCATAATGGGATGCATTTGAAACTTCCATGCCGGTCAGGTTGGTCATCAGCGATTGATATTCAAAGATGGCCTGCAATGTGCCTTGTGAAATTTCAGGTTGATAGGGTGTATAAGCTGTAAAGAATTCGCCGCGCCGAAGCATGTGATCCACAACTGAGGGGACGTAATGGTTGTACGCGCCCGCGCCAAGGAAGGAGATCATATGTTCGCGCACATTCTCATTGCTGGATGCCATTTCACTTAACAATGAAGCGGCTTCCATTTCAGTGAGAGCAGGTGGCAGGTTTAGTTCAGGGAAGCGATGTTTCTTTGGGACAGCGTCGAAGAGATCATCGAGTGATTTGACTCCGACGGTCTTGAGCATCGCATCCCGTTCGTTTGGGGAAATGGGTATGAAGGTCATATTACCTCTTATCGTAGGGGCGGGGTTACCCCGCCCCTACATGATTAATGTGCGCGTTCTTCGCAATACTTTTCGTACGCGGCTGAGTCCATTACATCACCGGCTGTGCCGCCTTCGATCTTGATCATCCAGCCCTCGCCGAATGGATCGGAGTTGAGCACCTCAGGCTTGTCGGAGAGTCCTTTATTGACCGCGCTGACTTTTCCAGCGGCGGGTGCGTAAATTTCAGCGGAGGCTTTCACAGATTCAACGGAGGCAATTGCTTTGCCTGCTTCAACCGTCTCACCTTCATCTACAAGGATCTCAATGAAGACAATATCAGAGAGCTGGCTTTGGGCGTAGTCGGTGATGCCGGCAGCGCCGCTGGCTGGGTCAAACCATTCATCGGATTTGGTGTACTTCAAATTGGAAGGGGTATTCATGTTTGGCTCCTGTTGTTTTTTGGAGTGCAAGAGCTCGTATGCCCGTTAGGGTACGCTCGTGCACCCGCCAGCAAGCTGGCGGACTCCAGAGGGGGAATTGGCGAATCAAAAAAGGACACACGATTCTACAATCGCGCGTCCTCTGTAATGGAACCTGAGAGATTAGTTGGGCAGTCGGATAGTTATTTAGTTATATAGTTACATAATTGGCCAGCCAACTACCGAAACTACCAAACTAGCGAACCATCAAACCAACGAACTTTACACCGTCGGTGTCTCAATGAAGAGACTTTCCAGAGTTATGCAGATACAGGGTCCTTTTGCCTGAGAGTTTCATCTGGTTTCGCCTGTTCCAGATTTGCACCTTCGGCGTCCTCTTGCGGGGATCTCTTCCCTGACATCTGTTCAGTTGTTTATGGATTCTAAGGTTGAGAGGGAGGAGAGTCAAGGGAAAAACGTCCTGAGTTTAGATAACAGCCGCCTTTTGGGTGGCTGTTATGGTTGTTATTTGCCGGCAACCTTGCGGGTGCGTTTCGGCTTTTCAGTTGCTTCTGGGATAACAGGCTCAACTGGTTCAGGCAGCGATTCTGATGTTGATGAGCTCAATCCAACCGGCTGAGGTGCAATCGGCGCGGATGGAGCTACAGCCAGGCCGCTGAATTGGTTGAAGTAATCCTTCACGGTCAGATCGTTGTAGAAGATCAGAGCCAGGATCCCAACGACCATTGAGAAAATATTACCCATCAGGAATGTCAATATCTCGAAGACTGCAATGGATGTCGACGGCAGCACCGGTTGTGGTTGTGCGCTTAAAAGTTTGGCAGCATAGATGATCTCAAAGATGCCCAGGATGGTGGGTAATATCGTGATCGGCAGGCAGATCACCCCTATGATCGTCCCAAGCGCAGTGGCAGATGCCACGAATCCCCAGAAAAGATTGATAATGCCACTGGTAAGGGTCATCACGGCAATGGCTGTGACCAGGCCGGGTTTTTGATTTGGATATGATGTATTCATTCGTTACTCCTTAATATAGTATAGGCTGAAAGATATAACGAATGAAAGGCGTGATGGTTGCAGGCTCTGGCTTATGGTTGTTGAAAGGTAAGCAATAACCCGCCAGGAAAATTGATCCCATTTGGGTCTGTGCATGTGGGTGCGATAAGATTGGGAACCAATGATCCGCCATTAACCACACGGACGTTATAAGTTGTGTCGGCTTGCATGACGAAATCGGCGTACCCATTCCCAAGCTCCGGTTTGAATCCGGTGAAGAAGCGATCTTCACCCTGATTCCAAGTGACGATAATCTCGATGCCCGCGATCTGGTTGCGGCGTGAGTCCATGAACATGAATTGCATCAGACCCGGTTGGGGACCCGGGTCACAGACCGAATCCTGCCCGACGAGGGCGAATGGGGCACCTGGCGCTGGGATGGGTGTGAATGTTGGACGAGGAGTGTTGCTTGCAGCGATGACGGGGATGAGTGGGGTCTGCTCAAATGAAGTTGAGATTGGAGTGACAGAGGTCTCTTCTATTATCATCTGGGTTTCTGTCGCCGGTGGTAGAGTGCCGAGCTCCGGCGTGTTAACGACATTTGCAAATGGAGTAACTACCGTGGAAGGAATACTTGCAAAGCCCTGCTTTAGGTCAGTGGCGAGTTGAGCGAGTGGTCGCGCTATTTCAAACGGTTCACCGGCTGCCAGCATGCGCTGTGCCTGAGCGCTGAGTTCACCGGCGGGATCTGGGTCGCCGAGCAATTCGAGGCGTGAGCGTGCGCGGGCCAGGTCATGTGTGGATACATAGGATGCTGAGATAACGATTCGATATTGGTCTTTGAAGTCAGCACGCAGGATGGCGGGGTTTGCGTCCACATAGGTGACAGGGGAGATAAACCATGAGTACACCAGACCAAGACCAAGTCCGGCAAGAAGCGAGAGGATGAGGTGTAGAGTTGTGCTGCGGAGATTGAGTCTGCTCATGGGTTGTTATTCCCCTGCGGTTGATATGTCTGCATGGCAGTTAAGAGATTTTGTAATGCAAGTATTTCATTTTGTGTGAAGCCGTTGCTGTTGGCATATTCCAATGCAGAGGCAGTGATAGTTGCAGGTGACTCGCTTCCGAGGATGGCAAGGCGGCGCGCGGCGGTTTCAGCGTCGAAGTCATTTTGAAACGCCTCCGCCACCATCAGCACGTAATCGACACGATAATCTTCCCTCAGGATATTTGGCGGGATATCAGTATATTCAATGGGATCAATGACCCAGCCATAAATGAGCCCAAGCGCGATTCCGATAATGACTGCAACGGCGATCTTTATTAAGTTTGTGGATGTCATGTTGGGATTATAAACACAAAAGACTTACACGAAGGATACAAAGTAACAAAAAAATATCCAGGCAGGCTACCGGCGGCACCCGAAGACTCTTCCTTACCGTTGCTATCTTTCGATCCTGGCGGGGTTCGAAAGGCTTCGCCGCGCCGGGCCTGCCCGGACGCTGGCAAGGATACTTGATGTGAGGGCGAGTGTCAACTAATCGGCCTTGAGTGATTTGTCTGTCCCCTCCAGTTAACAATTTTGACGATTTTTCTAGTTGGTTTTATTATTACTTAAGTGTAGAATTAGATAAATTAATTCTACACTTATAAGTACGATAGCGGATGCATAGACCTTGAATTTGGTCGCTTTTCCTGATTAGATAGTATTTTTGATGTTTCCAGCGAGGGTCAGGCAAGCAAACAGCGAAACCGGCCGCTCCTTTTGTTCCCTAGAGGTCCAGATGATAAAGAGTTTCGTTCGGTTTTTTCGCGTTGCATTTTTGATCGTCTTTGTTTTTTCGATCGTACCGCTGCAGAGTGTAAATGCTGCTGCAGGGGACTTGACCATTGAACCCAATACTTGGAACATCATTGGGTTGGATAGTAATACTCCAGCCACGGGTCCGTTTCGCTTTCCGATTGGGGCAAAGGTTTGTAATACAACCGGAAGCGATATGACCGATGTTGTTGTGTCGTTTTATTTCGACAACGGCAGCATCAGCACTGATCCTTATGCGGGTGATGATTACATCAACCTTCGAGTTGGTTCGCTCCAGACGATCACCATTCCCACAATTCTTGCAAACGACTGTGAAGACGCTTTCTTTGAAGTGGAAGTGAACAAGGTTGCCGCAGCCTTTGATAAGACCCGCGAGTATCACATCGTAGCGGCTGAAGGCGACCCGGAAGAAGTTTCCACTCCCCAACCGCGTGAACTATATGTTGAACACCTGATCTCGCAGAACCGCAACTCGGTGACCGATGTGGAATTGGATGACGTTTCGGTTGCCTCTGGCGGAACCATGACGCTCATGGTGGGCAATACCTACAAGATCGATCTCGAAGGCGGCACAGCCACACAGGGGTATAACCAGTTTGAAGATTTCATTAATTTTCCCAATACCATCTTCCAAATTCTGTCTGTGGAAACCACTTACTCGGCAGATTCAAATATACCTCCTTTAGCATCTCCCTATCCTTATCTATATGCGGATTCCTGCGGTTGGGATAACGACCCCAATAGCCCTACTTACCGCTCCTGCATTGAGAGTGATGAAAAAGCGGGCGGCAGTAACGTAACGACAACATACATCATCAAGATCATCGGTGGGGCGGGCACAACCCAAACCCTTAACACCCTGCTCTATGATTTTTCCGGCAGCAGCTATCACTATAACGCCGATTTTAGCTTGGGCACACGCTATGCTTATATCGTCGGCCCGTCTTCGGTAACCATGACGAAGTCCTTCAGCCCGAAAGCAATGTCGCCGGGTGGAACTTCCACTATGACCATTAAACTGGTCAATCCCACCACCCAAACCATCAATGACGCGAATTTTGTTGATCCCCTGCCTCTGGATGGCATCAACCAACTAGTAGTGGCGGGAACGCCAAACGTTACCTATAGTGGATGCGGCGCTGGCGCATTTACTCCTGTATTAGCAGGTGGGGAAACTTCCATTAGCTTTGATAACGGAACGATTTCTCCAAACAGCACCTGTACCATCACTTTGGATGTGACTGCTGCCTCAGATGGGACTTATGTAAATACAACCGATAACCTGTTCATCGATGTCGATGGCGTCAATACCGATACCGGCAATAATGGCAGCGACACTTTGATAGTTGCGTCTGCCGCGGCTTGTACGCCCGGGCAGACGCTGGTCAGGTGGGCCATGCCTGTTGGGGCTACGGTACCACCGGATACTGGTGGGTCGATCACAGTTCCTGCTGGCGTTGGAACACCTGGCAACCCAACAACTAACAATACTGGTTTTACTGCCACCGCGTATCACTTCCCGCTGGCTAAACAGTCGTCTGTGAGCGGTTCAAGCAGCCCGGATACCACGTCTGACGATGCATCCTGGAAAACGTACGGATATCAAGGCGATGGTGGATACGTGGAATTTGCAGTTGATACCCGTAATTACACCAATGTTCAGATGAGCTTTATGGTTTATACGGAAGGCGTTGGCCCCAACGCTTTGAATGTTACTTATATTGGTAATGGCTCCGGTACCGCTGCAACATATACTGTTGCTGGCGCAACTTTAACCGCTTCGGTCTGGAATACCAAGAACATTGATCTATCATCTTTTGCAAGTACGACAGGAACGACCACCATCCGAATCAGCGGCACAGGTGCGAATAATGACAACTCTGGTGCAGATGCGTACTTTAATGATGTCATATTCACAGGCTGTGCTGACCCTGTCCCTGCCCCGACCGTTACAAAATCCTTTGACACTGATCCTATCGTAGTAGGTGACACTTCCACGTTGACCATCACCATCAACAACACCGCCAGCGGAAGCCAGGCTTTGACCAATGTTTCGGTCACGGACGTGCTACCTCTGGGCCTTGAAATTGCTTCCCCGAATGGACTGGGCGGCACTTGTGACGATGTCGGTCCGGGCGGTGTGGTTGTCGCGGTGGCCGGAACGGATACGATCGACGTCTCGGGTATCTCGCTTGGCGTTGGGGCAAGTTGTACCGTGATCGTGGATGTTCTGGGCACGGACTCCGGCCAATATAACAACGTCACAGGCTTCGTTTCTTCAACAGAGACAGGGACAACTACCAGTTACGATGAAGATGCGATCACGGTCTGGGCTCCGCCGGTGATCGCCAAATCCTTTTCGCCGACTTCGATCTTTACAACCGAAACATCAACCCTGACATTCACCATCACCAACCCGAATACCTTCGGGCCACTGACTGGCGTTGGTTTTTCAGATTCTCTGCCTGCTGACCTGGATGTAAGCGACGCGACTACATCAGAATGCGGCGGCACCAACAACCTGGTGGTAGCCGATAACACCCCGGCTGTGGATACGATCAACCTTACAGGCGGTACGATCTTGGCGAACTCCAGTTGTTCATTCAATGTAACGGTCACTGGCACCACCGCTGGACAAAAGGATAATACAACCTCCGTTGTAACCTCCACCGAAGGCGGCGATGGCAATACTGCCTCCGCATCATTACTTGTTCAGGATAGGACACCATCCATCAGCCTGACCAAACAGATTTCTTCGGTTGGGAGTTCGGGGCCCTGGTCCAACTTTGTTGTTGTTCCAACCAGCAGTGATGTCTGGTATCGCTTTATCGTTTACAACAGCGGCGATGTTACGCTTACGGGAATCAATATTACTGATTCAGATTTGGATGTATCTTCCTGTATTTTCGCATCTCTCGCCCCGGGCGAAACCTATTATTGTGTTGTCGGCCCAATTACCACAGATGTAACGCCGGGTTCATATCCGAATACCGCGCAATCGCATGGAACTTACAGCAGCGTGGAACATGATTCATCTAATTCCACGGCTACGTATGCTAACCCTGAATTAACGATCACCAAGAGTGCGATTGAGAGTTACTTTATCGATGAAACAGACACTCTTAATTACATTTATGTAGTGGAAAATGTAGATAACGGTTTTGATGCGCCCATTTTGGGACCTGTTACCGTCACCGATGACAAGGTTGGAAGCGTAAGTTGTCAGTTGGTTAGCGATGTGGGTGATTTCGACAATTACCTGGATGTGGGTGAATCGGTGAATTGTCCGGCCACCGGCACAGTGGCTTATGATGTGCAGGCAGGGGATGTGACAGCCCTGGAAGTAACCAACCAGGCTTATGCGACTGCCAGCGGCGTACAGTCAAACACAGACACTGTTACCGTCCCACTTGCGCCTGATCTGACTGTCTCGAAAACCAATGACACAATTGGCGACACAATTGTTGTCAATGATGATTTCCACTGGACGTTGGAAGTATCCAATTCCGGCGGGACTGCGACCTTTACAAATGGCCAAACTCTCCTGATCGACAATCTTCCGACTTCCGGTGCAACTTATAGTTTAGCCAGTTCCATCGCAACCAACTCGGCTGGAACGACCGGCACGATTGACTGTTCCATTGCAACGAACATTCTGACTTGTACCGCAAATGGAACTGTAACCATCCCCAATGGTGGAAAGTTCAGCATTGCTGTCACAGTTACCCCGACAGTGGTCGGCTCCCTCGTGAACCCGGATGCGGCCGGCGTTTGCCGGGCCGATCCCGGCAACCTGATCGTTGAACTTAATGATAATAATAACGATTGCAGCAATACAGTCGCAGTTACCGCCCCGAACCTTGGCCTGGCCAAGAGCAACGGTGTGAGCAGTGTAACTGCCGGCGGGACGACGACCTACACTCTGACAGTGACCAACAGCGGCAATGCTGCCACGAGCGGGACGATCACTATCGTGGATGTGCTGCCAAGTGGACTAAGTATCACGGATGGAGCGGTGACCGAGGGCGGGGCAAACGCGGCAGACTGGACCTGTGCCTCAGCCAGCAATGTGATCACCTGTACCAGCAGTACGGCCATAGTGGCAAGCGGCGGAACGAGTATCTTCAACTTTACAGTAAACGTGGATGCGGGTGCGAGCGGTACTCTGATGAACAAGGCACAGGTGGGCGGAGGTGGTGATTCATCCAATCCGAACCCGCCAACCAGCACCACAGCTGGACAATGCACCGGAACGAACGCTCCAAATGAAGGTTGTGCCACTGACAGCGACTCGGTCATCTCGCCGGACCTTGGGCTGACGAAGAGCAATGGAGTAACTAGTGTGATAGCAGGTGGAACGACTACCTACACTCTGACCGTGACGAACTCTGGAGATGCGGATACGAATGGCACGATCACGATCGTGGATGTACTGCCAAGCGGATTGAGCATTACAGACAATGCCGGGTTCACGCCTGCTGCTGATTGGAGTTGTGTTGCTGCTAGCGACGTGATCACCTGTACGACCAGTGCTGTGATCGCATCTGGCGGCGGGACGAGCGCATTTGATCTGACAGTGGATGTGGATTCGAACGCAAGCGGGACGTTGGTGAATCGTGCGCAGGTGGGAGGCGGCGGGGATCCTGGCAATCCGGATCCTCCAACGAGCACTACCGCTGGGAACTGTGTCGACACGGATGACCCGACCAAGGGTTGTGCCACCGACAGCGACTCGGTCACCTCGCCAGACCTTGGGCTGGCAAAGAGCAATGGAGTAAGCAATGTGACAGCAGGTGGAACGACCACCTACACACTGACTGCGACGAACTCTGGAGATGCGGATACAAATGGCACGATTACGATCGTGGATGTATTGCCAATTGGTTTGAGCATTACGGATAACGCGGGCTTTACCCCCGATGGAACGAATGGCGCTAATTGGAGTTGCGTTGCAGCTAGTGATGTAATTACCTGTACAACAAGTGCAGTGATCGCTGCTTCCGGCGGCACAAGCGAGTTTGACTTGACTGTGGATGTGGATACAGACGCAGTCGGCACGTTGGTGAACAGAGCGCAGGTCGGCGGCGGGGGCGACCCTGAGAATCCCAACCCGCCGACCAGTACAACAGCGGGAGCTTGTACGGATACCGATATCCCGACCAAGGGTTGTGCTACAGATAGTGATGATGTGATTGCACCTGACCTTGGGCTGGCCAAGAGCAATGGTGCGACTACAGTCGTCCCCGGCGGCACGACATCATACACTCTGATTGTGACGAACAACGGTGATGCCTCAACGAGCGGAACAGTCACAGTAGTGGAAGTTCCCCCAACCGGGCTGACGGTGACAGCCCTTAGTGGTACAGGCTGGTCCTGCGTGTTAGGGACCCTAACCTGTACGCGTTCCGATGCTCTGACAATGGGGAGCAGTTACCCTGATATCACAGTTACTGCGGATGTCGCAGCCAATGCAGTTGGTCCGCTCTTGAACAGAGCCCAGGTGGGTGGCGGGAGTGACCCTGAGAATCCCAACCCGCCTACGAGCACGACAGCGGGAGCTTGTACAGACACCGATACTCCGACCAAGGGTTGTGCCACTGATAGCGATGATGTGGTTGCCGCTGATCTCTCTGTGATCAAGCTTGTAAATAATGCATCCCCGGTTGTTGGTGGCAACATTGTCTACACCCTCACGGTAACGAACGACGGTCCTTCAGATGCCACAGGTGTGGAAGTGAACGATCTGCTTCCCGCCGGGCTTGACTATGTCTCTGATGACGGTTCTCCTGGAGCGTACGACAGCGTCACTGGTGTTTGGACAATTGGTAATTTAGCAGATGGCGTTTCGGTCAGCCTGAATATTACAGCAACCGTTGTACAGGCTGGTAGTATTACCAATATTGCTGAGGTAACGAATTCAAATCAACCGGACCCAGACTCAACACCCAATAACGAGAACGGTCAACCATTTGAAGATGATGAAGCTAGTGTAACGATTGGTGGTATTTTCGATCCACCTACCGCCATCAAGAGTTTTAGCGAAGTCGGTTTGCCGCAATTGGAATTCCGCATGGTTTGGATCAATAGCAGTAATGCTGCGGCAATCAACGTCCAGATTATTGATGAGATCCCGGCCGGAACAACCTATGTGTCTAATAGCCTTACCTGTGTGTCACCGAGCCCTCTCAATACATTTACAAGCCCTGTAAATGCCACGGCCCCCTTGGAGACAACTCTTTCATCGTGCGCGTTTGATCCAAACTTTGGCACCAATGGCAGAATCCAATGGGAGGGTACGATTGGTGCGGATGATGGTAATCTGGATGAAAACTCCGCTGTCAACGAATTGGTGATCACCTTCCGCGTAACGGTTGATGATGCAGTGAATCAGGTTCAAAATACAGCCATTTCAGCCACTGATTTGGCTAATGGTGGAAGCTTTACAGATGATTGGGATAATGGGCCGTCCATCGTCCAGTCGAATGTGGTTGTATGGGTGCGTAGCACTGCAACCCCATCAGACCCCATTGAGAGGCTTCCCAGGGAATTACCAGCCACCGGTTTTGCACCGAATGCGATTACCACTGTAGGCCTACAGCCAGCGGAAAAGACCTATACAGCAACCGATGTTTGGCTGGAAATTCCCAATTTGGGCGTTGATATTCCCATCGTAGGTGTGCCATTGGTTCAAGCCGAATGGGATTTATCCTGGCTGGGCAATCAGGCTGGTTGGTTGGATGGAACCGCCTTCCCATCCTGGCAAGGAAACAGCGCACTCACCGGGCATGTGACCCTCTCTAATGGCAAGCCCGGCCCATTTGCAAAACTTGGTAACCTCAAATGGGGTGACAAGGTGATCGTCCATGCGTATGGGTATGCGTATGTGTATCAGGTTCGGGAGAACAAGACCATTGCTCCGAACAATACCTCGGTGTTGAAGCATGAAGAGGATTCCTGGCTGACGTTGATTACGTGCAAGAACTATAATGAAGCCAAGGATACATACGCCAATCGTATCTCAGTCCGCGCTGTATTGATCAGCGTGACAAAAGAACAGGCGAAAACCTCGTCAGGCCGGGAGAGGTAGCCCGAACTCAATTTAACATGACTCACCCACGATATTGATCTTTCGTGGGTGAGTTTGCTTTAAAAGCAAAACAAAACGCTGCGAATCCTGTCAAGGATACCTGATGTGAGGGGAGTGATAACTGAAGCTTCTTTAACGATTTGTCTATACTTGCTGTTTCCTAACAAATCTGATTATTTCATAATATAGGCATTAACATTACTTAAGTGTAAAATGAACCGAACTTTATAGTACTTAAGTATGATTGCGGATGCATAGACCCTGACCTTGGATTTGGTCGCTTTTCCTGATTAGGCATTATTTTTTTATTGATATTTCAGGTGAGGTTCAGGCGAGCAAGCAGCGAAACCGGCCGCTAAAACTTAATATCTTTTTCACCTCTGGAGGCCCATATGGGAAAGAATTTCGTCCGGTTTTTTCGCGTTGCATTTTTGATTATTTTTGTTTTTTCGATCGTACCGTTTCAGACAGTGTTCGCTGCGGCGTCTCTGACATTGACACCCATCACCTGGAATGTGGTTGGGTTAGATAGCAATGACGTGCTTGATGGCCCGAACAATTTTCCAGTGGGGGTGCGCGCATGCAACCCAGTTGGAAATCCCCTATCGTTTACCGATGTAGAGGCTGATTTTGTTTGGCAAGCGGGGGGAACCCAGACAAATGATGACTATATCCGGCTGCGACCTGGTTCGTTGGATCCGATCCAGCCCAACCCGCAAGTTAATCTTGCTCCGGGTGCATGCCATGATTTTTACTTCGAGATCGAGATCGAGCGCGATTCAATTTCCTATGATGAGACCCGCCGCTATGTGATCAATGTGACTTATGACGATCCCGATCTTGTCGGCACGGAGACAGTCAGCACACCCACGCCTCGCGAAATATATGTAGAACATCTTGTCTCACAGGAGCGCAACTCCGTGACGGATGTGCAACTGGATGGAGTTTCGATCCCGGTTGGCGGCACGATGAACCTTTATATTGGCGGGACTTATGATATTACGCTGCTGGGTTCCACAGCCACGCAAGGCTACGAACAAATCGAGAGTTTTATCAACATTCCAAACACGATTTTCTTGGTAAATCAAGTTACTACAACCTATGGCGCGGACGCTGGTACCGATTCCGACGCCGCCACCAAGCTTTACGCGGACGGCTGCGGCTGGGTTAATGATCCCACTGATGTGATCGTACCTTCCTACCGGCAATGCGCCGGTACCGGCAAATACGGCAATGATGTAACGATTGTTTACAACGTCACCATCATTGCCTCGTCCCCTTCCAGTGGAAGCTTGAACACCTTGATCTATGACTTCTCAGGCTCGAGCTATCATTACAACGATGACTTTAATCCCCCTGGCACAACTGTCCGTAACTACAATATCCTTGACGCAAACACTTGTACACAAGTGACCATCGCGGCGTGGGATTTTAATGCCAGCCTTACCACTGCATCGACTGACAACGCGGCAGGCACGCCCACCATAACAGCAAATTCATTATCCGCGGCTTCTAGTGTTTCCGGCTTTAGTGGTGGTGCAGGAGATAATGCCCGTTCACACACACTCTGGAATACAGGAACACTGAACACAGCCAGTGACTATCTTCAGTTCGATGTCAGCACCGAAGGCTATTACAATATTAGCCTATCATATGATGTTTACCGCTCATCACAGGGGCCTATCAACTTAACTCCTGCTTATGATGATAATGGAGTGGGGACTCCTACGACCCTGACAGGACATGCACTGACTGATCAAAATACTTGGTATTCCTTCAGTGATGATCTAGCTGCCGTTTCCGCGCTTGACAATGCTGCAACGGCCCGCTTTTTGCTTTACGGGCATGATGCTGGGGGAACAGGTGGAACCATGCGCGCAGATAACTTCACTGTTGTGGGCTGTGAACTTCCCGCCGCCTTGAATCTCGACAAATCTGCCAACCCAACCACTTTTACGGCAGATGGCGAGACAATTACCTATACCTATACGTTAACTAATGCTGGTGATGTTTCAATTCAATCACCTTATGATATTGATGACAATCTCATCCCTGACCTTGACATTGATTGCTCCGCTGCGACCAGCCCATTAGTGTCAGGAGCATCCACAACCTGTACGGGTACGTACAGTACAACTCTTGGAGATGTATCGGCTGAATCTGTTACGAATACAGCTACAGCAGATGCATTCACTGTCATTGGGGACGCGGTGACATCAAACCAGGCCTCAGAGACAATCGTCTTATCGCCGGATCTCGCAGTCAATAAGACGAACGACGTCAGCGGAAGTGTGGTTTTTGGAACTCCCTTCAACTGGACATTGACCGTTAGCAACGCAGGCGGAACTGCTACCTTCAACGATGGCGATGTTATTTTGCGTGATAACTTACCAAGTGGTCCAACATATGGATCGGTTACGATCACACCTGGAGTTACTGCGCCAGGCGGTACAGGCACCATCAGTTGTTCGATCACAACGGATGTTCTTACCTGTACAGCCAGCGGCGGACCTGTCACATTTGGAAACGCATCCTCATTTGATGCCGAATTCAGTGTCACACCGGCTGCAGCGGGTTCCCTTGTGAATCCAACTGGCGGTGTCTGCGCCGTTGACCCGGATAGTGTAGTCACTGAAAGTGATGAAACGAATAACTGTACAGATACTGTTACAGTTATTTCAGCTAACCCTGCCATGACAATCCTGAAGCAAGTTTCCACTTCCGCAACTGGTCCCTGGAATGACACTACTATCACCGTCGATGCAGGCGACACGGTCTATTATCAAGTCACGGTCGAGAACACCGGCAATGTCGAC
>NZ_JBXMTI010000163.1:0-19602 GCF_057083605.1 Candidatus Villigracilis sp.
GGGGGCTAAGCCCCCGACTGAGCTATTTAATCTATTGCCAGGCCAATGCGCCTGATTGATGATAGTTTGCGGCGAGCAGTTCAAGGTCTAGAACGTTGATGATGCTGTCGTTGTTCAAATCGGCTGCGGCGGGAGTTGAAGCGTTATAACTCATCCCAATTGTTAAGGCGTCAAATTGGTCGATTACGCCGTTGTTGTCAATATCACCCGCAGGCAGGGTCACGAGATGCATGGTTACGACCACGCCATTCGCAAGGGTGACAGAACCTTGAGCATCGAGGAATCCATCGGCAGATGCAGCAATGGTATAGGTTCCAGCAGAAGCGGTGAGGCTGAAGGTACCATCCACATTGGCAATAGTAGTTGCAGCCAGTGAAGTATCCGCATTGTATAAGTTAATGGTCACCAACTTGCTCGCAAGGACTTGTCCATTAACCAATGGCGCTGTGACCTGCGTGGCTGTGGGTGTTGGTGAGGGCGAATTTGCCTGAATGGTCAGGGTGTCAGGAACGGATGTAATATTTTCAAGGGTGTTATCGCCCTTCGAAACACGTGCCTTACATTCGATTGGAGTTTGACCAACTTGCAAAGCTGTAACATTGAATGTAAAGGCGGGCTCGGTGGTCGTGGCTTTATTTCCATTGCTGCCTGCAATCGCAACAATAAAACTGCCGCTTTGCGAACTATTGAAGGCTGAAACTGAATCGGCGCCAAAGAGCCCGCCAACTGTTATGTTGCTTACATCGACCAGACCTGGAGTGTATGTGCATGTAAACTCGGCACTTCTATAACCAGTAGCAGGTGTATTAACCAAACTGACGGTGATGAGGCCCACCTCGCCTAAAGTGAGGGTTGGCGGGCTGGCAGAAGTGATGACATACGTATCAGTTGCGATCAATGTGCCAGTTAGTGTAGGAGTATTATTTGGATCAGTTGTACTCGTCTCGATGGGAGTGCCAGTGCTGGTGGGAGTGTCTGTTAATCCAGTAGGCGTGGAGGATGGCTCAGTAGTAACAGGAGTATTAGTGAAGATGGGCGTTTCGCTAGGAACAGGTGTTCCTACTACCGTAGGCGTCTCGGTAATCGCGAGTGTTTCCGTTACAACCGGTGTGCTTGTCGGTGTAGGAGTCGCGGTTGGAGTTGAGGCGTCCTTCGTCGCAATTAAATTGTAAAACCCAGTCCCTGAGTCTGATTGTATTTGCACAAAATAGTTTCCAGCAGGTTGTGTGCTGTTTAATACGCCATTCGCGCGAGTGATCTCATTTTCATTCGAATCCAGCAGGACAATGGCAGGGACAAGTCCACTGGTGGTCGGGTTTACTGTTATGGTGAATGTGCTTTGTTCAGTTAATGCCAGCGTCCACCTTTCGTGGCGATAAGGATCAAGGCTGCCAACATATGGAGTATCCCAATTAAGAGGGCCGCGCTCCGCGATTTGCAAACCGGGAATATTCAGAATCGGTTTGAAGGGGCCCGGCAAAGATTGGTCACCCTTTTTAAATGTTGTGACATTGGTAAAAACGTTATAGCTGATCGTCCAGCCGGCAAAAACAACATCCTGCATTTTGGGCCGCACAACGAAGTGCAAATGTGGGCCGGGATATTCATTGCCCGTGCATACATGCTTGTCCTTGTTATCGTCGATGACACCCAAACGCTGATTCCTGCTGACCACGCTGCCGAGATTCACTTGGATGTTGTCAATATGCCAGTATTCGGTAGTCCAGCCGTTGCCATGGTCAATTTTTAGGTGACAACTTGATTTTGCGAAAACAGTTCCACCCGCGGCGGCTGTCACCCAGAAGTTTGATGTGTCCATCCCAATATACATATTTGCCGTAGGCGCAAAATCCACTGCTCCGCCCATTTTGTAATTATGCGGGCTGGACGAGGATCGTTTAAAACCGTTATCGAATCCATCAAATGCAACCCAGGTAAGCCCCTGTTCCCAGGGCAGTTGAAACATGTCCGCCGGCGGGGGCGCAGTGACAAGGGCGCTTGCATTTAGCGGAATAACCGAAATAAGCAGCACAAGCAGTGGAATGATCCGAAAATATTTAGATTTCATCTTAGCTTCTCCTCGAGCGACAAGCCATTCACTCACAAAAAGATGGAACACAAATTATCATTTTGGCTCAGCCGTTATCTGATCCTCTGAGTTGTCTGATAAGTATAAAAATACCGATCACAAGGAAAATTCCAAGAATGATCAATACAATCATCGTCCCTCTTGGGATGGTTGAAGTGGCTTCTAAGTCTGTTGGTGCCAACAGGAGAGGCGTTCCCGATAAAGGGATTTCCTGGGATACCCCCACTTCTTTATCAATATTCAGTGCAACATTTTTTTCCCCAACTACAACGCCGCTAAGAGGGGCGGCAAAACCTGATTCGTTACGGATCGCAAGCGCAGCAGACTCAAGCGTGAGGTTGGTCTGACAGCCGCCTAGGGTTATAAACCGCACCTCTGCCAATACGCCGTTAGCGGCTTGAGGGGTAGTGCTGGCAAAGGAGGCATCCACCAGGCCAGTGGATTGAGGTAATTGCAAACCATTCATACCCGCAATTGGGCTGGTGGCATTCACAGGTTGCAGGCATGCAGGGTCATAGCGTATTTGAAATGTAAACCCCTGAATAGGAGTGGCAGAGATGGCATTGACTGTGACAATAACCGTTTCGCCAGTTTTGAACGCCGTAGTACTTGCTACGAGCCAGATGGTCTCAGCAGTTTGAGCGCCGACACTAAACACCAAAATAAATGTAGAAACAATTGCCAGAGTAAAGGCTTTAATGAATTTCATGGAAGACTCCGAAGATGGGGCGCACCGGAGTCGGTGCGCCCCTGCGATCATGTGATGTTATTCCCAGGCCAGGGCGCCTGATTGGTGATAATTTGCGGCGAGCAGTTCAAGGTCAAGGACGTTGATAATGCCGTCGTTGTTCAGGTCAGCTGCAGCGGGGGATGAAGCGTTGTAACTCATCCCGATTGTTAGCGCATCAAATTGGTCAATGACACCGTTGTTGTCAATATCACCGGCAGGCAGGCTAATAGTTGGTAGTGTGGTGGTATTTCCGCTCGTGATTATGGGCGCACCTTGTGCATCCAAGAAGCCTTCGGCAGTGGCAATCGCTGTATATGTTCCGGGTGCAATAGATACACTGAAAGTGCCATCTTCATTTGCGACCACAGATGTAGCCAGTGAATTATCTGCGTTGTATAAACTTACAGTCACTGGTTTACTGGCATGGACTTGCCCCGCGAGAGTTCCTTGTAGGGCGAGTATGATAAGGGTGCTGCCTGTGGATGGAATTGTCGTGAGGGTTTGGTCACCCGTTGAGACACGCACAGTACATTCAACGGTAGTTTCCCCCGGGTTTAATCCCTTGAGGCTGAACGTAAAAGCTGCTCCGCCAGTAGTGGCCTTGTTGCCATTGCTGCCTGCCAAAGCAACAATAAAACCGCCCATCTGCGGGCCATTGACTACCATAACTGCATCGGCGCCAAAAAGGCCAGCATCAGTGATGTTGCTGACTTCGACCATACTGGAATTCGTGGTGCAGGTGAATTCAGCGCTTGTGTAACCTTCCGCTGGCACATTGTTCAAGCTGACCGTGGCCACGGACGATCCGTTCACATCGACGCTGGCCGGGTCGAGGGCAACAGATGCAGATGGGTCACCAACAGGTTCCTCTTCCACCTTTCGAATGGTCAGGTTGTAGGCGCCGCTGCCGGTTTCAGGTAAAACCAAAATGGCATAAGAACCCGCTGGTTGGGTGCTATTCAAAGCCCCTGTTGCCGTAGTTATTTCATCTCCGTTTTCATCCAGCAGGACCAGCGAGGGAACCAAGTCACCGGAAGTTGGAGCCGCTGTGATGGTGAAATTATTTGACTCAGTAAATTCAAAGGGCCAGAGCTCGTAGCGGCTTGCACTCACATTACCGGAATAGGTCGCATCCCAATATGTAATGCTGCGAACAACAACCACGGCCTCCATATTGGCGATTGAATTCTGCTTTGCCTTTACTTGAGTGCCGCTTCCAAAAACACTAAACAGCATGGCAAGCAATACAATGATTCGGAGCAGGTGTTTGGATTTCATTTTCTTATTCTCCTTGTTGAAAAGATTGAAGTAACACAATGATCTATCAGGAAGCAGTTGGTCGTAAGGCCGCTTAGTGCTTCAAGATATGGCGCATTTCATCATCGCCGCGCAACAGAATCTATGAATTTCTCCCAATCCAGCATAAAAACTGTTTGTTATATTTTATGATTTTGTTTTTATGAATTGCGTTACAGCACTGTTGCGGCGACATTGCAGAATGATTGCTAAAAAAAGAGGCCTCCCCAATAAAAAAGTAGTGAGCAACCATTCCATGATGAGCTGCTCACTACTTTTTCGGACAGGCTATTTTACAAACCGATGGTAATAATAGAATCTCCTAAATATCGGACAGGCGCTTAATGATTAATATAAATCCCAAAGTGATTTGCCACTGGCCTCTCACGCCCTGGGATGTAATTGTCGATTGGTGAATTCAATATCACGGTTTCACCATTCTCGCCTTCGATCACCATGGTTGACGAGCCTCCGCCATCCAAAGCCATGGCATAATGCGCGCCGAGATCTTTGAGCAGCTCTGCCAGTTCCTGAAAAGTTGCGCCTGCACTATAAAACGGCTGACGCCCATCCACTACGAGCAGATATAACCACCGCCCGTTCCTGTTGACGCCTATTGCCGTGCGTGGATGTATCTCAGAATCATTCAACTCTGGAACGATTTCGCCGCCCAATATCAGCATACGATCACCTGAGATCGCATGGAATATTTTGCCTGGCTGTCTGTTGAAGGTCAGGTCATTCCTGCGGCTGATATACAGCGTTGGCTCAGGTTTTTCGTTTTGCAGGCCATCAGCATAGATATTCCCCTGATAGGCAGTAAATCCATTTGGCGTGACAGCATCTCCGCTATGTGGATAATAATCCACTGGGCTGCGCGACCACCATGGAAAGAATCCATCTCCATTAATGGCGATCTGTACACCAAACTCTTCCAAGAATTCTGAGGTGGTTCTAGCGGTAACCGCTTCCCCATCCACAGCATTTGGCGGGGTGACGAGGAATTGCATTCCCTTTGTATTTGTATCGATCACCAACACATGCGCGATCATCGAATGCGGCAAATAACGAATGATTCTTTGATAAGTCACACCTTCATAGATTTCTCTTTTTACGGGCACGGGCGCGGGGCGTCCCAAAGTAAATGCAAAATATGTGCCAATTGACAATGCAAATACCAGAGGAATCAACCACAAGCGATTCTTTATCTTTTTCATGGAAATGATATTAACAAAATAAGATGAGATGGAAATAAAAAGAGACAGGATTCACCTGTCTCTTCAAATACGATTACCAAACGAGTTACACAACAATCTCTGCTTCTGCTTTGCGCATGGACTGAAATGACCGAATCGCCACTTCCAGCATGGAGTGGTCGGGTGTGCGCGTGGTGAGATGCTGCATGGCAAGATTGGGCTTGATCAACAACTGAACGATGGGGTTACCCAGATGATTTGCAGTCCAGCGGATGTATTCAACGGCGACCCCTGCCAGGATGGGAATGAATAATATACGAGTGACCAGACGCCACAAGATCGGCATGGGGCCCAAGGCAGTGAAAACCAAAATGGACAACAAAACCAACGTCAGCAGAAAGGCTGTTCCACACCGCGGATGTTCAATAGGATATTTCGCCACATTTTCTGGTGTTAATTCCGCGCCTGCTTCGAAGGCGTTGATGGTTTTATGCTCTGCACCATGATACATGAACAATCGCTTCACATCTGGCATGAAGCTGATCGCCCAAATGTAACCAATCAACAGCAAGAGGCGAAGAGCTCCTTCGATCAAATTCCCTGCCCACAAAGCGCTAGTGGTTTGGGAAAGCAAATGCTCCACCCATCCGCCGATGCCTGCAGGAAGCAAAAAGAAGAGGCCAATGCCAAAGGCCAGAGACAGTCCCATGGTCAAATAAAGAGCGGAGCCTTCCAGTTTTTCATCCTCTCCTGTTTGGGTATTCGCAGAAAGCGTAAGGGCACGCATCCCCAACCCTAGCGCATCCCAAAGCAAAATGCCGCCGCGCAAAAAAGGAACCTTCGTAATCGCCGAGCGATAGACGTTTGCCAGCTTTTCGGTGTGGACGACAATATTGCCATCGGGTGCACGCATGGCAATTGCATATGCCTTCTGCCCGCGCATCATTACGCCTTCGATCACAGCTTGTCCGCCGTACGTGATAATTCGATCTTCCATTTATTATTCTGCTTTCGCTTTTGGAGTCAATCAGCTTGCTGATTGAAATTTTCAGGCAGCACACGCGAGCTGCCTGATTCCAGAATCCTTATTTAAAATTATAGAAAAAGTGAGTGAAGGCTTCGATGCCTTTATACCATGTTGGTAAATGCATTCTTTCATTCGGCGAGTGGACATTGTCGTCTGGTAAGCCAAAACCAGTCAACAAAGAATCGGCACCAACATATTTTTGTAAAAGAACCACAGAACCAATTGAACCGCCTTCGCGTTTAAAATAAGGGCGTTTGCCCCAAACAGATTCGAGTGCCTTCGATAGTGCCTGCACACCGGCGGAATCGGTTTCAACCAGCGCGGCGCCCGCGTTGTGCAGATTGGTCAATTCCCATTTGATGGTCTTGGGCGCATTCTTCTTAAGATATGCTTTCATTTGTTTGGTTACTTCTTCGGGGGTCTGGTCTGGCACGAGGCGGCAGGAAATTTTCGCCATGGCCCAGGCAGGCAAAACTGTCTTCGAGCCCTGTCCTGTAAAGCCTGAGAGCAAACCGTTTATTTCCAAAGTTGGGCGCGCGCCAATGCGTTCGGCTGGAATGAATTGCGGCTCGCCCCATAAAGCCGGCACACCTGTCATCGCGATCAAATCCTTATTGCTAACTGGCAGGCGCTTAAAATCCTCACGCTCTTTTTTGCTTAACTTGCGTACCTTGTCATAATAACCGGGCAGCGTGATCTTTCCATTTTTATCATGCATCCCCGCGATCAACTCGATCAGGGCCTGCGCCGGGTTATGGACAGTCCCGCCAAAAATGCCAGAGTGCAGGTCCTTATCCGGGCCGTAGACTTTCAATTCAAAATAAGCCAAGCCGCGCAAGCCAGTCGTGATGGTCGGTTTATCTGGTCCCATCATGCCTGCATCAGGGTTCAAACAAAAATCACAGGCCAGCATTTCTTTATTATTTTTGATGAATTCGCCTAGGTGCTCGGAACCGATCTCCTCTTCGCCTTCGATCAGCCACTTGAGATTGACGGGCGATCCTGTCGTGCGGACAATTGCCTCAACCGCTTTGAGCGACGCCATCACCTGGCCTTTCATATCCGAAGAGCCGCGTGCGAAAAGATAATCATCGCGCACAACAGCGGTGAAAGGATCCGATGTCCACAATTCCAGCGGGTCAATGGGCTGCACATCGTAATGTCCATAGATCATCACAGTAGGAGCAGATTTACCAGCGCCCAGCCACTCGCCATACACAACGGGATGTCCGCCTGTTGGCAAAATCTGTACATTGTCCATATTGAATGAACGCAATTGTGCGGCCACCCATTCTGCGGCACGTTGAATATCACCTTTGTTTTCATCAAGGGTAGAGATGGAAGGGATGGCGAGGAACTCTTTCAATTCGCTTAAGTAGCGCTGGCTATTTCCGCGAACGTAGTCCAATGCTTTCTGAACATCTGACATGGTTGATTCTCCTTTTCGATTTTCAAGTACTACGAGATTTATCTCGCGAGCGATGGTTCGTCATCTTCAAAGGCGATATAAATGTCGCGGTACAAATTATTATGGTGCAGTCGTTGGCGCTGGCGTTTGTTCTTCAAGTGTGCGGCGAGTTACCAGATACCATTCAGTGATCAATGCAAGGCGATCACTGACATCGTACATTGGGGCGACCTGCACGCCTTGAACCTGCACATCCACACCATAGGAATAGACGGGGTAATACAATGGCAGCGATGGCATATCTTTTGTGAATACAACCTGAAAGTTTCGGTATAAGCGTGCGCGCTCGGCAAAGTCTGCGGCAGTGCGGGCTGTTTCGAGGAACTCGCTGGCTGTGCGATTATCCCATTGCGAATAGTTCTGTCCGCCCGTAGCTTCGGATTGGTGCCAGAAAAGGTAGGGGTCTGGGTCGGGTGTACGGGAGGTGTTCAAATCTGCGAGCGCGGCTTGAAAATTTCTCGTAGTGAGAAACTCATTCACCAACGAGTCATAAGTGACAGCCTGTAAATCGACCTTCACACCGATCAATGCCAAGTCCGATTGAATGGCTTGAGCGATCTGAGTGTGGAGAATGTCATCGGGGTGAACCAGGGTAAAGGTCAGGAATTGACCGTCTTTGGCACGCACATCCCCGCCCCCGGCAGGAATGACATATCCATCGTCTTTAAGTAAAGCAGTAGCTGCGTCAGGATCATAATCAAATTGCTCGATATCTTCATAATAAGCCCACGAACCCGGCAGGATGGGGCCATCGGCAATGATAGCCTGCCCGCCCAGGATATGCGAGACGATCACGTTGCGATTTATCCCAAGCAAAAGTGCGTGGCGGACCTTATCACTTTGCATGAACGGCACACTGGGGTTATTGAGATTCAGAAAAACCAATCCCATTTGTGGAAGGCGGCTGGTATGAACTGAGAGAGTGGAATCTTGTAAAGCAGATTCCAGGGTGTCACTTGTCAACTGACTGACCCCGAGCACTTCACCCTGTTTGTAAGCATCAAATGCAGCGGCCGAATTTGGATAAAAACGGAAAACAACCTGCTCAATGAACGGAGGTTGTATGTAGTAATCCTCATTGGCAAGAAGCACCACACCGGTGATTTGCCCGCCGCTGGTCAGCAAACGATCAAACCTATATGGACCCGAACCGACCGGCTGTAAATTAAATTCTGCGTTGGCTAATTGATCGGCGGAGACCGTTTCAAGCAAGTGTTTTGGCAAAATACCAAATGTGACGTAATCCAAAAATGGGGCAAAGGGTTCAGGCAGTCTCACCTGGAGCGTTTTATCATTAAGTTTCTTTACTTCTACTTGTGACCACAGTTCTTTTATATCCTGCGGAAAAAGAGAGCCGCTGCTTTTAATGAGCTCAATCGTAAAAATGACATCATCGCTAGTAACCGGCTCGCCATCATGCCAGAGTGCGTTTTGTCGTATTGAAAAATTATAGATCGTGCCGTCAGCAGATGCGCCCCACGCATCTGCAAGATCGGGTTGAGGCAGGCCACGCGAATCAAAACGCATCAACCCGCTAAAGATCAAACGGTTGATATCGCGGTCGGCTGGGTTGTTCCAATCCAGCATGGGGTTGAGCCTACCCATGGAGCCGATCAGGGCTTCGGTATAAATCCCACCGGGCGCGGCTTCGGGCAAAGTAACGACACTTACCGGTTGTTGGCTTAGTAATAACAAAGCCACGATCACAATCGTGACCGCCACAACGAGAATCTGCCAGCGTAATTTTTTCATAGGTTATTTAAAATTGCCACCGTACATATCCTTCACAAGAAACCCTAAAGGTCTTTCCAATATAATTAGGGTTCTGCGAATGCGGGCAGACCTTTAGGGTTTGCTGTACGATAGAGTCTAAAATAAAGAAAGGCCGCCGCCAACCCCATTTCAGGGCAATGGCCCGGCGGCCTTTACAGGCTTGTGACTTTTATTGTCCCAAAATGATGATGGTGATCACAAGGCTGAAAAATACCACGGCCAGCACAATCGTCACCCAAAAGAGGATGCGCTCAATGCCGCGACGGGCGGTGAAAACACCACCGGTGTCCGCGCCGGTAAGACCGCCCAGTCCTGCACCCTTGCTTTGCAGGATAACACTGAGGATCAAACCAACCGAGGTTATAATCAGCGAAATATTCAGAAAATCAGTCATACAATATGCCTCCTTGAAATTAGCGGGCAAATTATACCTGTTCGGGAAGTGAATCGTCAACAAGGGCTGGTTAGCCAGAAAATTTAGATATGTCGTTGCGAGGGTGTTCTTCCCGAAGCAATCCCCCGTTTCAACGAGGAGACTGCTTCGCCGCAGAGCGGGCTCGCAGCGACATATTCACAAGGAATTCTATGCACGAAGTCATTATCAACCTGCACATGCACACCAAATACTCAGATGGAAGCGGGCTGCACAAGGATATTGCCGCCGCGGCCCTCAGAGCAGGTGTGGATATTGTGATCGTCACCGACCACAATATTCTTGTGCAAGGGTTTGAGGGATATTACAAGGAAAAAAATAAGAAAATCCTGATGCTGATCGGCCAGGAAGTCCATGATCAGGCGCGTGATCCGCAAAAGAATCACCTGCTGGTCTTTGGTGCAAACCGTGAGCTGTCTACCTTTGCTGAAGACCCGCAAAATTTGATCAACCAGGCGCGCGAGGCAGGCGGGTTATCCTTCCTGGCCCACCCTGATGATCCCGAAGCAAAAGCATTTAGGGAAACCGACATATCATGGGTGGATTGGTCGGTTCAAAATTACACAGGCATTGAGTTATGGAATGCCTTGAGCGAACTAAAAACCGTCGTCCCTACAAAACTTCATGGCGCTTTTTATGCGTTTTTTCCAGCCTTGGTGGCGCATCAGCCTATCCCGAATACATTGGCAAAATGGGATGATCTACTCTCGAATGGCAAACCTGTAGTGGCGATTGGCGGCTCGGATGCGCACGCTTTGCACATGAGCATGGGGCCGATCCATCGCGTGATCTTTCCGTATGACTTTCACTTCCGCACCGTTAACACGCACGCGCTTCTCTCTGAACCGTTGAGCGGCGAGGTGACCACAGATAAATCACTCGTCTACAAAGCCTTATCTATGGGACATTGTTTCGTCGGCTATGACCTGCCCGCCTCCACCAGCGGATTCCGCTTCACAGCCCAGGGACGGGATGCCTCTGTTTCGATGGGCGATGAGATTCCCGCGAAAGGCGGTGTGACCTTGCAGGCGAAGTTACCATCCCACGCTGAAATTATTTTATTGAAAGATGGGCAGATACTCCAATCCTGGAAGAATCAAATTTCCTGCACACACATCACCACAGAGCCTGGCGTGTATCGTGTTGAGGTCTATCGCAGATATTTAGGCAGGCGGCGCGGGTGGATTTATAGTAATCCAATTTATGTGAGATAGGGGGAAACTCTGAGGTTGGATATTTCTTAGGAGAGCAATTCAATGAAAATCCCACTGTGTCCGCAACCAAGTTTAGGATTAATTCCTGATTTGGATAATGTTAATGAGAATGTCAAGTTGATAAATTCACAGTTGAATAATGCTAACTTCGACGACAGATACTATCCAAAGTTTAATTGGTTCAAACCAGAAATACTTCAAGCAGACACGATTTTAAATATTGGGTGTGGACAGGGAAAAGAAACTTTTGCGCTAATGTGGGTATTTAATAAGACCGTGGAAGTTATTGGAGTAGATAAAGATGAGGATACAAAACGAAAAAATATATTCATGGCAGAAATGCTAGCGAATACAATTGAAGAAATACAAAATTTCGAGACCCGGGTTATCCCGTATATCTCGAAAAAATACCCACTCGAATATATAGAAAAAGTTAAGATTTGGCATGATAATTTACCTATCGAGATAAAAGCTAGCAAAATTCCAACTTTCCAAAAGCAAGATATTTCAAAAATGAAGCTTCAACCTCCCAACCATTTCAGCTTGATATATTCGCGCTACGTTTTGGATAAGATATTATTGAATGAAGGTGAAGAAGGATTGGTCTTTGCATTACAAAACATGGTAGATGTTGTACAACCGATAACAGGAAGAATCGTCTTTGTCGTTCCCACTAAGAACAAACAGATTCGATATAATTTCGAGGAATATATTCCGAAGGCACTTATATTAGTCAAAATTGAAAGAGACGAACAACAACTTGGTGATTTAGAATGGGCCGAATCAGAACCTATAGGATACATTTATGCAAAGCAAGCTTGAAATTGCCCTCATCATAATGGCAAAAAACGCCAAGACCATACACGTCAACACTCGGTGCTTGTGCGTTTTACAGGTATCTCTCTGACTTCGGGTTTTTCTAACCTCAAGATGCAATTTGTATGGAAGGATTAACCCCGAAGGGGTGACATTTGGGTAGCAAGCCGACTCCAGAGGATGCTCTTCGGACAAAATCAGTGTCAGTTAAGAAGAGGCGGGCACTTCATCAAAACAAAAAGATTCTGTGGTAAACTTCGCCCGCTAATTAAATAGGTGCGTCTTAATCCACGTGCCTTTCCGTTCCCGGCAAGCCCACGGCTTGGACAGGAACAAACCCATGGAAAGGAGGATTTCCCAATGCGTAAATACGAACTGATGTGTATTGTCCAGCCCGACCTGGATGAGACCGCTTTTAACGGCGTGCTCGAAAAGGTGAAAGGCTGGATCAGCGAATCAGGCGGCAGTGTTGATAAGGCTGAGGTGTGGGGACGCCGCAGACTTGCCTACATCATCCAAAAGCACCGCGAAGGTCAATACGTTCTTTTGAACGTGACCATGGAGCCGGCTGCCACTTCTGCCCTTGAACGCAACCTGCGCTATCAAGAGTCGATCATGCGTCATATGCTTTCTGTTGTTGGTTAATTTTTTATTGTGATTGCCCGCTAATTTACCAAGGAGATTGAGATGAGCCGAGGCCTTAATAAAGTTCAGATCATTGGGCATCTTGGAAAAGACCCCGAGATGCGGTATACACCTTCAGGCAAACCCGTAACCACATTCACCGTGGCCGTCAGCCGCTCGTGGAACAGCGCGGATGGCGAACGTCATAATGAAACCGAGTGGTTCAACGTGGTGGCCTGGGGTAATCTCGCTGAAATCTGCAAGCAGTATCTTACCAAGGGACAGCAGGTCTACATTGAAGGACGCCTGCAAACCCGCCGCTGGGATGACAAGGAAGGCCAGAAGCACACCAGCGTGGAGATCGTTGCGAATGAGATGATGATGCTGGGTGATCGCCGCGATTCAAATAATAACCATACACAGGAAGTTGATAACGCTTCTGCCGAGCCGACAGCTGGTGCGGCGGAAGATGAATTCCCGTTCTAAAATAGTTTTGGAGTAAACCATGAGTGACGAACGCAATGAACGCAATTTCTCGGGCGGTGGCGAAGGCGGCGGTGGGGACCGCAGGTTTTTTGCCAAGCCCAAGTTTTGTCAGTTTTGCGCAGACAAGACCTTGACCATTGAATACAAGAAGGTCGACCTGCTCCGCAAATATATAACCGAAGAAGGCAAAATCCGCCCGCGCCGCCAGACCGGCGCTTGCGCCAGGCACCAGCGTGTGGTGGCGGCGGCTGTCAAACAGGCGCGCCACGTTGCGCTCCTGCCTTTCAGCGGCAAGGCACTGGACGATAGCCGTTCCTAACTGCCAAAAGATTTTCGCGGGGCATGGAATTTTTCCCATGCCCCGAAATTATGTTAATGATTATGCATGTCATTGCGAGGGCGACCTTGTTCTTGCCCGAAGCAATCTCTTTGTTATCAGGGGGATTGCTTCAATGAAGATCGCCGTCTCGCAAAGACAACTACACTGTATTTTGAAGGAGTATGACCATGCCTGATTCATTAGGCAAGAAGCCTGTTCTGCATAAAAAACATGTTGCCCGCCTGCAGCGCGAACAACAACAGGGACGTATGATCCTTTATACTTTTTTCGGCATCCTCACCATCGTTGTGGGTCTGCTGTTATACGGCTGGCTGGATATTAACTATTTCCAACTTCAACGCCCTGTTGCAAAGGTTGGGGAAACCGAGATCCTTGTCCGCGATTTTGAACCGCGGGTACGGTTACAGCGCCAGCAATTATTGAGTCAGTATGCCCAGTATGCCCAATACGCGCAGTATTTCGGCATGGATGTAGAAGCCCAATTGCAACAAATCCAATCCAACTTGGATTCGCCTTTGACAGTGGGCCAGGCCGTGTTGGATCAGATGATCAATGAAGAATTGATCCGCCAGGAAGCAGCGAAACGCGGAATCACCGTCAGCGAGGATGAACTGAACGAGGCGATCCAGGCCGCCTTTGGATATTATCCGAAGGGCACGCCTACACCCTCTGCTACACCGACGGAAGTAACGATGTCTGAAATCCCTGCCGAGGCATTCACCGTTATCACACCCACATTGCCGCCCACTGCCACACCCGATGTTTCAGCAGTTACACCCACACTCACAGCAACAGCCCAGTCTGTAGACGGAACTCCCGAAGCAACAGCCACTTTGGAACCATCTGCCACGCCGACTGTCACGCTTGAGCCGAGCGCCACGCCAACAACGGGTCCCACTGCTACTGCTGTTCCAACTTCCACGCCCTACACTTTCGAGGGGTTTGAAAGTGAATTAAAAGATGCCACCGAAAGAATGGTAGGACTAGGTTTCGATGAAGAGATCTATCGCTCATTCTTCGAGGCGCAAATTCTTGAACGAAAACTCAAGGAAGAACTCACCGCGGAGGTTACTCCGGTTGAGGAGCAAGTCTGGGCACGTCACATTCTTGTCAGCGATGAGACTCTTGCCAAAGACCTCATCGAACGCCTAAAGAACGGCGAGGACTTCGCCGCACTGGCAGTTGAATTCTCTACAGATACAGGTTCTGCCGTAGCTGGCGGTGACCTCGGCTGGTTTGGCACTGGAGCCATGGTGCCTGAATTTGAAACTGCTGCCTTTGCCTTGGAAAAATCAGGTGACTTCACCACCGAGCCAGTTCAAAGCAGTTTTGGTTATCACATCATTCAATTGGTCGCGAAACAGGAACGCCCTTTGAACGCAGACCAATATGAAACCGCCAAAGACAAAGTCTTTTCAGATTGGCTGACCGCCGCTAAGGAAGAATATGGCGTGGAAATATTTGACATCTGGCAGACCCGTGTTCCCACCGAGCCTAACTTCACCACCGCCGCTACTGAAAGCGCCAACGCCCAGTTGACTGCTCAAGCAGAAGCTTTGATAGAACTTGAAGGGACTTCAACACCGAAACCGTAAAGTGTAAAAAAGTAGTAAATCAAAAACGCCCATCTGCTTAGAGATGGGCGTTTTTGATTTAAGGAATTTCAAAATATTATGGGCCTATCCGCTCGACCTTCCCACTCCCTCTTGACCAAATATCCCACAGCGCAGATTGGCTATTGATTTTTGAGGGACTGGCGTTCTATAATAATGGTAGGGTGTTGGAATTAGGGTTTGAAAATCCTACTTTAGAAGTTGATGTCTGCTTTTCGGAATATAAAGAGTCGTATGTGAAGACGCTTTGTATAGGCAACCTGTGCAAGCAGGTCATGAATTAGTGGAAGGAGACATATGACAACTTCAAATTCAGATGCTGTGTTTGATTACCGGGCGCTGCGCCTGCTGATGGGGTTGATCGCATTTACCATACCGTTTGTGACAAACCTTATTTCATCCAGTCCCCTTTCTTCCATCAGTGCCTCATACTACACAGAAGCCCATGATGCCTTCATTGGAATGTTATTTGTCATTGGAACATTATTATGGGCGTACAACGGACATTCATCCAAAGAGAAATGGGCGAGCAAAGTTGCATCGCTTGCGGCGATCCTCGTTGCGGTCTTTCCGACATCCTGTGACGGTTGCGTCACTGATCTTAAGGCCAACATCCATTATGGAGCCGCTGCCGTTGTATTCGCAATACTGGCATATTTTTGCTTCGGGCCCTTTCAAGAGAACACGAAAGGTAAAGGCGGGAAGAAAGGCCGACGGAGCAAAGTATATATGATTTGCGGGTGGATCATGGTTGTATGCCTGTTGACCGTAGTCATCACGCAACTGACAATACCCGACGTAACCGTAAAAGCATTGAAAATCACCTACTGGGCAGAGACAGTTGCACTGATTACCTTTGGGATTGCCTGGACTGTAGCGGGCAAAGTCATTCCTCCCCTTACGGAAAAAGACGAAGCGCTTAAACTGTTTTAGTTGAATCTACTCGGGAAGGAGCGAACATATGAATGGCAAAGCAGGAGCAGGAATAGGTATCGGGTTGACCATCCTGGCATTCATCATCGGCCTATTCGGTATTGCTGTTCTCATAGGAGTGGGCGAGGCTGCCAACAACACCATCGCAGCCTTCGCCGCCATCTCGTTTCCATTTGCCCTGCTGGCGGGACTCTTCTCATGGATCGCACCAAGAGCCCAGGGGTCAATTGCCATGGCGATGTCCGCTCCCGTTGCAATAATCAGTATTCTGGGTTCCTGGTCGAGTCCTTTCTTGATGCCAGGGGCCATTTGGACATTTGGACTTACATTTGTGGGAGCCTATCTGGGCGGACGATTGAGGTTGTCAACCTCGGGCACCGGGCGCACACCGCCGTTATAAACTTTCCTTGTTGCGGGCGTTTTTGTTGTAAATTGGGTTAGCCTGCCTGCTCCTTCACATCTCCCACTTCAAATCTACAATATTCATCTCCTTTGGCGATGCAATGTGATTCGGTAATTTCATATTCTTTTCCGGTTGCCCATTTCACAGCTTCGGAAATAGAACCGATGTAAAGGTAGCAAATGGGATGGTCACTGTGGCGGGAGTTACAAACCCCGCAAGTGGATTCTATATAAGCGAGCCTCTCCCCGCTTTCGTCCAGCCATGCGTTGACTTGCGGATTGGTTTTCTTAAGCGCATCCGCCATCCCGTTCAGAATGAACTTGATGCGTTGTTTTTCCGGCAGCAACTTGAGCGCAACCCCTGCAATGCCCAGTAATGCAGCCTGTTCACGCACACCATACTGGAAGGAGGCTCGACCAATGCGGAGTAACATGCCCCTGCCGCCTCGCCCATAAAAGTCCTCGATCGCCTGGTTCAACTGGGCATATTGCGAAGCCTTGATGGACGGTTCAAGGTCGTTCGGAGGGAGATTTCCTGCGAACCGTTCCAGCCCGCAGGATTTCAAAACAGCGTTCAAACCGTTATCCCCCATCACTTCCTGCATCGAGATCAATGCCTGCCGCACGAGCGAGTTGATGATAACTGCCTCTTCCCGAGTTGTCATAGGGACTCCCATCTTTAAAAACGGATCGTTATATCAAAGTATACACTGGATAGTTCTCAAATCTTTTTCGAACCACCTCTCCTCTTTGAGGAAAATGTCACGCAGCGGACATATGAGACTGCCGCCTCGCAGCCTCCCGCACGCTTCGCAGTCAAATCGAACCCACGCCCGCACTAATCAGGTTGGTGTTTTGCAGTAAAATAACGCATGATATTCAGGTGGCGAGAAATCAATGGCCGATTCGGCGGTACAATGAAGTAGACACCCAGTTGGGTGCTTTTCCATCAATATAGAAGTTAATAACGCGCACGGAGGAAGGCCATATGGGAGACACATGAAGAGTGGGTTCAATTAAAACGAAAACATCTATTGGGCTAGCAAGTTGACAAGACCACCGATATGCTAAGGTAACCAGCGTATTTTCTTTAGAGAAAGGCATACCCATGAGCGATAAGAAAACTGAGAATGGTAATGGTTCTTTTTGGACTACTATACCTGGTTGTCTCACAGGAATCGCCGCTCTGATAACGGCAGTCGGCGGGCTTATTGCCATTCTTTATTCCGTTGGCATATTTCAGCCTCCATCCACTCTCCCATCCAACCCTCCGCCAACGCAAATGCCTGTAACAGATACCGTAGCTCCGCCCTTACCAGCCTGCGTTCCATCACTCATTTCGCCTCAGACAGATGCCATATTAGACAATGGGCGAACGGATCGTTTAGACAATATGGTTTGGGAATTTGATTGGTCTGACTGTCCGGGAGCTACCGAATATCACTTGTATGTAATTGGCCCAACTGCGCCGAATCCTTCTACCGACAACAGTATGATCACTAGCTCATCTTATCAAGATATACAGATCGGAAGTTTCATTGGGGGCGACCCAGGCAGATTCAACTGGACTTGGAAGGTCAGGGCAAGAGTAAACGATCAGTGGGGAGAATGGTCAGAAACAAGAGTGTTTAATGTTGAACCAGTGGATACAGATCCAGCTTCTCCATAGACGGCTCCCAGTTGCTTAATGCTATTTGTTGGTGTTCGGACGGAAAGTTTCCAGCATCGTGCTTCGCATCAAAGCAGTTCATGGTCAACAGCAATCGGGCTAAAAACCCCCGCGGACATCTGCGACTGCCACCTCGCGCCGTCCCGCATTTTTAAACACTTTCCTGCTCCCAAGCGGAATCCCTGATAGAAGCCGTATAATGGGCTAAATCGTTTGGCCTGTTATACGGCAATCAACTGTCCAATAGCAGTTATCCGGGTACGTGCTGTGTCACTCCCAGGGGCCCGCTCATGATCAGGAAAGGATGGTCTCATTCCCATGAACGACATTGCCCAAAGCAATCGCACGCTCAGAACTCCGTGGATTCGAACCACACTGCTTGTTCTGGCGTTTCTTACTTCCCCGATCCTTTGTTGTGGCGGCATGCAATTGCTGGACGCACTTCCGTCCTCATGGCTACCCGGATCGGTGGATTTCATGGTAAACCTCTTCGAAGCCGAGGCACGCGTGGAGAACAGGACCTCCCAGACTCTATACCTCACTGCCATTACGACCACTTACGGCAATGCGAGGGTGATCCCGCAAAACATTTCATTCAGACGGCGCGATATCCCGATTAGGCCTCAGAGCTCAGTGGTGCTGAAGTATGACTCGGCTGATTTTCCCCTTGCTGGCATTGCGGTTTGCAGGACCGAGGACGATTGTCGATTATTGCCTGTGGACAATTCGCAGGTATATCAATTGAACTCCTACGAAAGTCTGGATAGCTTGGATCCGATTTGGCTGGAGGCCATTCACTCAACTGGGCCGCGCAATTACAGTAGCCTGATAATATTAGCGCTAAGTTTGGTACCGATTCTTCTCTTTTTGGGCTGGCTATATTTGAATCGGCGCGAAAAGGCAAGAGCGGGCTAACAAACCCTCCAGCGGATATCTGGGACTGCCGCCTCGCGGCATGAATATTTATGGCTGATGAAAAACAAGTCCACATTTTGAAGCTAGGCTCCGGAGCATGGAATCTGTGGCGCTCAATAAACCCTGCCACAGGTATAGATCTCAATGGTGCTGATCTCGGCAATTCCAATCTCTCTGAAGCCAATCTTCGTGAAGCCGATCTCCGCGGGGTCGATCTCCATGCAACCGAACTCCGTGGGGCTGATTTACATGCAGCCAATCTCTATGGGGCCAATCTGATCAGATCAAATCTCTTTTCAGCCGATCTTAGTGAAGCCGATCTTAGTAAAGCTGATTTTAATCAAGCCAACCTCAATTTAGCCAATCTCCGTAGTGCAAAGCTGCATGAAGCCAATCTTCATGCAGCTAATCTTAGTAGAACCGACCTAAGTTACGCCGATCTTCACGGAACCAATCTGGTCGATGCTAGTGGAATGTTCGATAAGTAATTCAACATAGTGCTGATGATTTCTTTGCTGCCCAATCGTGCAAATTGCGACGCGTCCACGACCAGTTGATGGGTTGAGCCCATAAGCGAT